>JANMVO010000249.1:0-5359 GCA_031392805.1 Rhodoferax sp.
TTCACCATCCAGAAACTGCTGGGCCACGGCCATATCAGCACCACAGGGCGCTACCTGCACCTGATCAGTCCGCAGTTTCGCCCACCCAAAGAACTCGACCCACTGGATTTGCTGGCTGCGCTGCGCCACTGTTAAGGGGCTTTGGCGAGCTACGCCCATGGCCACGGTGGCCGATGTGCTGCGCCAGTTCGGCCCGACCTGTCTGGCAACGCACCTGCTCTCAACCCCGCAGGCCAAGGCCCGGCGGGGCATTGTGGCCTGTCGCGCGCCAGCGCTGGGTGGCCAGCAACTGCCCTGCGATGCCTGTGGCCACAGCCATTGGCAATACCATTCGTGCCGCAACCGGCATTGCCCGAGCTGGGGCATGCGGGCCAAGGATGCCTGGCTACAGGGGCGCTTGGCTGAGATGTTGCCGGTGCCTTATTGCCATCTGGTGTTCACATTGCCGCACAGTTTGACTGGCTTGTATGGGGTGCATCCACGCTGGGTGATTGACACGCTGTTTGTCTGCACCGCGCAAACTCTGTCTGAGTTTGCTGCCAATCCAAAGTGGATGGGAGTGGCCGACGGCACGCCCGCCTTCAGTCTGGTGCTGCACACCTGGACGCAGGATTTGGCGGCCCACCTTCACCTGCATGCGGTGATGGCTTGCGGCGTGCTGGGCAAAGATGAGGATGGTTGTGACAGGTGGCACACGCCCTCACGGGCCGGGCGGCATCTGGCGTGGCGATTTGACCACCGGAGTTGTCTTTTGACGCAACAAATTCCACCAGCGCGGTCATAATTTGCCTTGGCACACGGGGCGCGAAACTTGCAAACCCCTATGCCGCACACGCCAACCGTTCGCGGTGGCGGTTCAGTCCAACAAGGTTTATCTGCCGCAGGAGGTGCTCTTGGTTTCTACAGACTTGGCCCTGCGGCAGATAAACGCTATTCGTTTCATGCCTATCCGGTTGGCACACCAAGGTGCGTACAAGCCATTTTTCTGGCCGGTACACAGGCATGGCGAGGCGCGTTTCGCGAAGGTCGCTGGTCATGGGTTGTGCGAGAAAATTCCGCAGCGTTTCGTTTAAGGTCTCTAGCCGATCTTTAACAGCTCTCAAAAAACATCTTTACAAATCAACGACTTGGCGCGTACTGGTGTTTCGAGAGTCGCGTTTGCTCGTTATTTTCTCATTAAACGATCAGTTTCCTGGTGCCTCCCGCAGCCGCGTTAACCCCCAGTGCCTGGTAAATTCTCATCAACGCAGGCGGCGCGTTGGTGCGCTTGCACACATGAACCGTGCGTCCATCGGCGCGACGCAGGCTTGCAGTCACCCGGCGCTGCACGCGGAGCGTCTGCCTGAGCGTGGCCCAGGAATCATGGATCATGGATCCCGGCTTTCTTCAGTTTTTTGCGCATCACCTGCACACACTGATAGGCCAGCACCGTGATGAACAAATGCCCGTCCACCCGGCGCTCCCTGGAGTGAAACACCGGACGCAGCCCAGCTCACCCTTCAAGCTGCGCAACACACTCTCCAGATCAGTCAGCAGGGTGTAGGTGCGCCACAGTTTCTCTTCATCCGAATCGACCTCGTTGCCGCGCAGGCAATACACCCCCGGATGGGTCGCCATCGTCGCATCCATCAGCTTTTTCTCCCAGGTCAGCGCGGTGGCTGTTTTGCCTCGCCCATCGGCCACCAGATTCACCGTGTCATGCTGACCCGCCCCCCGGCTCTTGTGCTTGAGCCGCCCAATGCGCTCCAGCAGTTTGTGGGCGCGCTTTTCATTGCGCGGTTTTTGCAAGCCCTCCACATGGTCAGTGCCGACGATCACCCAGGCTTGGTCAGCGCCAATGTCATAAACCCCATACGGATTGGCACGTCCGAGTTCCTTGTCGATGAAGTCGTGGACCTTGACCTTGACTGGCTCACCGCCAGGCAGCCACTCTTGACCTGCATTCTTGCAGGCACCCACCAATTCCTTCTACTTCGTGTCCACCGAAATCACGGGCTGATTGGCCTGCAGGGCAGCAGCCACCGAGGCGTTGATATGCTAGAACTGGGCGTTGCGATCAGGGCTTTGATTGCCTTCGAGGACCTTGACATTGGCTTGCAGGCTGTAATTCTGCCTCTTGAGAAGCTTGCCCACCACGACATGGCTCACCGCATGGCCTTTTGCCTTGAGTTCATCAGCCAAATTGCGCAGGCTTTTGCATGTCCAGCGCAACGGTGACTCTGGATCACCACGGGTGGTTGAGTCCACAAGGCTCAAGAGGTCGGGTAACAAGGTCTCATCCTTGACTTCAATCCTTTTACGTCCGCCACCGGCTTGGCGCGTGCCGGTTGTCTTGCGCGTTGTCAATTGACCTGCGGTGAGATCAACCGATCTCATAGCCTGTATTTCGCTGATGCCCGCCATGATGGTGGTGCGCGAGACACCCGTAGCAAGCGCTACGGTCGATATGCCTGCGCGACCCGAAACCTTGGCCTCCAACCCAACCAAAAGTCGCCTTTGCCGCTCATCAAGCGCATCGACCATGATCTCCCAACGTTGACCATTTGGCGAATCAGTTTGTATGCAGCGGAGGATATCCGGTCATGACGAAATGAACAACTTATTTATTTACAATTCCTAAGGTGCTGAGGCTTCGGTTCTCATTAAAGAAATTCCCCGAAAACTTTCTTAAGACCTACGAAACATCGGTCTGTGGAAGTTTTCGGATGTTTTGCGCTGGACAAACCTACAGCACCACCTTGACCATAGGATGCGTACTCAAAGTTCGGTACAGCTCGTCCAGTTGCTCTCTGGACGTGGCGGTGACGGTGATGGTCACACCCAGGTATTTACCGCCTTTGCTCTCGCGCAGCTCAATCGTGCTGGCGTCAAATTTTGGGTCGAACTGGTGGGCGATGTGGGTGATGGCGTGGACCAGGCCATCCACTTTCACGCCCATGACCTTGATCGGGAACAGCGAGGGGTACTCAATCAGCGATTTCTGGCGCGGCGTGGGGGCGTCTGATGGCGCGCCGGGGGGGGTGTTTGCGGTCATGGTTTCAAGCCGCCCCACCCTAACCCTCTCCCCGGGGGGGAGGGGATTCATCCAGTTTCGCGTCTCCCCGGAGGAAAGGGGATGCCTCCAGTTTCGCGCGTTCTTTGGCCGTCTGATAGCCCGCATGCAGTTTGGCGTAGATGGTTCCGGGTTTGCCGCGCGTTTCGCCGTGGCCCACGGGCTGGCCGTCAAGCGTCGTGATGGCCAGCACTTCTTTGGTGGCGCTGGACAACAGCAGCTCGTCGGCGCTCATCACTTCATCGCGGCTGATGCGGCGCAGCTCGAAGCCCAGGCCCTGCTCGCGGCAGATGTCTTCAATCAGCCCGTACCGAATGCCTTCCAGCACCAGGTTGTCTTTGGGCGGGCCCAACACCTTGCCATCCTTGACCACCCACACATTGCAGGCAGCAGCTTCAGACAGGCAGCCGTCGCGAAACATCACGGTCTCGGTTGCACCGGCATCAAAACTGATCTGCCGTGCAAACACTGCACCCAGCAGGCTGGTGCTTTTAATGTGGGCCTTCTCCCAGCGGAAATCGTCTGCGGTGACACAGGCCACGCCGCTGGCGCGCTGCGCGGGGGTTGGCGGCTTCATCACGTTGCTCATCACGAACACGGTGGGCGTGATGTGCTCGGGCATCACATGGTCGCGCAGGGCCACGCCGCGGGTGATCTGGATATAGATCAGCTGGTCAATATTTGTGGCGCTAGCCCTTGTGGAGTATGCATAGTTAGATATCAATTTAGATATAACGTCGCGCCACTGGGCATGTGTCATCGGATTGGCCATACGCAGCTCGCGCAAAGACCGGTCCAGCCGCGCCATGTGCGCATCAAAGCGAAACGGCTGGCCTGCATAGACTGGCACCACCTCATACACTCCATCGCCAAAGATGAAGCCACGGTCCATGACGCTGATTTTTGCGTCGGGCAGCAGCGTAAATTCGCCGTTGAGATAGCAGGGCAGTGGGGGCAGTATGGTCATGGCGAAATTATCGCTGCTGCACTGATAGCCATGACCGCAAGCGAAGCGCCCCGGAGCATGGCTGTTTCTTTCACGTGAAATGACGGGAGACGATCACTTCATGAGAATCACGGCAGCAATCGCCAGCCAGCCCAGTGCAAAATTAAGGGTGGCGAGTGTCGCAATTTGTCCCATGCGCTGCCCAGCTTCAATCCAGTCGGCCTGCCCTATGGCATTTTTAAGTCGGCGGAAAGGTCCGTAGTAAAGATGGCCAAAGAGCAGGCACATCAAAATTCCGATGCCGGCCATCAGGTGCCAGCCGATTGGCGCGCCCTTCACGCCGGCACCCAGCAGCATGTCAAATCCGGTCAACAGAAGTACGGCGATGGCGCACCACACGACGACAAAAAACCGGCCCAGCGCTGCCGCTAAAAATGGCAGACGCTGGGCCGGTTGAAGCAAGGCCGCAGCAGGGCGCAGCGCGAACATCATGAAGCCAACGCCGCCCAGCCAAAGCACGGCGGCGGCGATGTGAAAAAGTTTGGAGAGTGCCAGCATGAAGACTTTCAGAAGTTCGCCTGATTGTGACGTGCATGCCGTTCTTTCCGGCGATAAATTTATTTCAAATAATTGGACTGATAATGGCTTGTTTCGGGTTTCTACGTATAATCGAGGGCTTCGCGACAAACGCTGCAAGTAAATCTGTGTAACCTGCGTGTAATTTGAGATGGTGATAATCATGCCTGGTCACGGATATGATTCAGACGAGTCTGAAGAGATGGAGTTCAAGCAGATCAGCGCCCAAGAGGCGCAGACTCTGCGCGAGCTGCACCCGGCGGTGTCCCCTTGGGCGGTGGTTGGTTTACAGGCGACCGTAGGGGTTGTGGTGGCTTTTTTTGCCTGGGGCTTGACCGAAAGGTCGTCAACTGGCTGGTCAGCGGGATATGGCGCTTTGGTCGTGGTTATTCCCGGCGTGCTGTTTGCGCGGGGTCTGATGAGCCAGTTCTCGTCGCTCAACCGGACGACGGCTGGTTTTGGTTTTTTTCTTTGGGAAGCGGTCAAGATTGCCGTGAGTGTCGGGATGCTTTTTGCGGCCCCGCGCGTGGTTGCAGATTTGGACTGGTTGGCAATGCTGATTGGCTTGATCGTGACCTTGAAGGTGTATTGGGTGGCACTCCTGTTGCGCCCGAAACGAAAACTAATAAATAAATTGAAAATTCAACAATGACTGTAGAAGCAAACGCGCCCTCAAGCAGTGACTATATTGTTCATCACCTGACGCATTGGCAAAACAAGCCACAGACGGAAATCGTTGATTTTTCCGTCTTCAATATTGATTCAATCATTTTTTCAGTAGTGCT
>JANMVO010000272.1:0-4737 GCA_031392805.1 Rhodoferax sp.
TGATAATAAAAGGGAAAGTGCTGCTATCCACAGATTTGTGCTGCCCTTATCTACTACTGCTAATTTAAATTAAAGAAATTAAAGAAGAGGTTGACATGATCGTCCTGAAGGCAACACAAGACAAAGTGCTATCGGTCTTGCAATCGGTATCGGGCATTGTTGAGCGTCGGCATACGTTGCCAATTCTTGCCAATGTGCTGATTCGCAAGACCGGAACATCGCTCCAGCTGACCACGAGTGATCTTGAAATCCAGATCCGCACCACTGCCGCGCTCGATGGCGATACCGGCAATTTCACAACCACCATTGGCGCGCGCAAGCTGATCGATATTTTGCGTACCATGCCGGTAGACCAGACTGTGTCACTGGAGTCCAGCCAGAGCAAGGTCATCCTCAAAGGCGGCAAGAGCAAGTTCACCCTGCAGACCATGCCGGCCGAGGACTTTCCGCTGGTGCAGGAGTCAGCCAATTTTGGCCCGGTCTTCAGCGTGCCACAAAAGACGCTCAAAGACCTGCTGAGCCAGGTCTCCTTTGCGATGGCGGTGCATGACATCCGCTACTACCTCAACGGTATTTTGTTTGTGGCCGAAGGCAAGCAGCTCAGCCTGGTGGCCACCGACGGCCACCGCCTTGCGTTTGCGTCAGCCACGCTGGACGTCGAAGTGCCCAAACAGGAAGTTATCCTGCCGCGCAAAACCGTGATCGAAATGCAGCGCCTGCTCAGCGAGGCTGATGGCGCGATTGAAATGCAGTTTGCCAACAACCAGGCCAAGTTCAGCTTTGAGGGCATGGAGTTCGTCACCAAGCTGGTGGAAGGCAAGTTTCCCGATTACAACCGGGTCATCCCGAAAAATCACAAGAACATCATTACGCTTGGGCGTGTGGCCTTGCTTGCTTCCTTGCAGCGGACCGCCATTTTGACCAGTGACAAATTCAAGGGCGTGCGTTTGAATATTGATCCTGGAACCCTTCGTGTCGCGTCCAACAATGCCGAGCAGGAGGAAGCCGTGGACGAGCTTGACATCGATTACGCGGGTGACAGCATTGAGATGGGTTTTAACGTCACCTACCTGATTGACGCCTTGACCAACATGACGCAGGAGATGGTCAGGGTGGAGTTGTCTGACTCCAACAGTTCTGCCTTGTTGACTATTCCCGACAATGCCACCTTCAAGTACGTCGTGATGCCGATGAGAATCTAATGCTATTAAAGTAGCAGCTGAATAATTAGAAGTTGCTTCAAACCAGAACCCGCAGCCCATGCGGGTTCTGGTCATTCAAGAGTTTGAAAAATAGTGAGAATTTTTGGGAAAGACCCATGCGCTGAGGCGCTCTGTCCCCAACTGATTGAGAGCCCGTCATGCCTGAAGAAAACAAAGAGAATTCGCCCGCTGCAGGCGCTGTCCCCGTCATTCACACGGGCGAGGGCTCTGCGGAGAGCTCGAATTTTCAGCCCACCATCGATACCAACCAGGCCGGTGCCACCGATGCCTACGGGGAAGGCTCGATCCAGATTCTGGAAGGACTGGAGGCAGTGCGCAAGCGCCCCGGCATGTACATTGGCGACACCTCGGATGGCTCGGGTTTGCACCACATGGTTTTTGAGGTAGTTGACAACTCGATTGACGAATCACTGGCAGGCCATTGCGACGACATTCTGGTCACCATCCATTCCGACAACTCGGTCAGCGTGGTCGACAACGGTCGTGGCATCCCCACGGGTCTGAAGATGGACGACAAGCACGAGCCCAAGCGCTCTGCCGCTGAAATAGCCCTCACTGAACTGCACGCTGGCGGCAAATTCAACCAGAACAGCTACAAGGTGTCTGGTGGCCTGCACGGCGTGGGGGTGAGCTGTGTCAATGCGCTCTCGAAAATGTTGCGGCTGACCATCCGGCGTGATGGCAAAGTGCATGCCTTGGAGTTCAGCAAAGGCTTTGTGCAGAACCGCATCACCGAGACGCTGAACGGCGTCGAGGTGTCGCCGATGAAAGTGATTGGCGAAACTGAGAAGCGCGGCACTGAGGTGCACTTTCTGCCCGACACTGACATATTCCAGCAGAACAGCGAGTTTCATTACGAAATATTGGCCAAACGCCTGCGTGAGCTGAGCTTTCTGAACAACGGCGTTCGCATCCGGCTCCAGGATGAACGCACGGGCAAGGAAGATGATTTTGCCGGTGCCGGGGGCGTCAAGGGCTTTGTGAACTTCATCAACAAGGGCAAGACGGTGTTGCACCCCAACATCTTTCATGCCATGGGCGACCGCCAGAGCGACCAGAATACAAATATTGGCGTGGAAGTGGCCATGCAATGGAACAGCGGCTACAACGAGCAAGTGCTGTGCTTCACCAATAACATCCCCCAGCGCGACGGTGGCACCCACCTGACCGGCCTGCGCGCCGCCATGACGCGCGTCATCAACAAATACATTGACGACAGCGAATTGGCCAAGAAAGCCAAGGTGGAGGTCACCGGTGACGACATGCGCGAAGGCCTGACCTGTGTCCTGTCGGTCAAGGTGCCTGAACCCAAATTCAGCAGCCAGACCAAAGACAAGCTGGTGAGTTCCGAAGTGCGCGGCCCGGTGGAAGACATCGTGAGCAAGCTGCTGTTTGATTACCTGCAGGAGCGCCCAAACGACGCCAAAATCATCGTCGGCAAAATAATTGAAGCCGCCCGGGCCAGAGAAGCCGCGCGCAAAGCCCGTGACATGACGCGCCGCAAAGGTGTGCTGGACGGCATGGGCCTGCCTGGCAAGCTGGCCGACTGCCAGGAAAAAGACCCGGCGCTGTGCGAGATTTATATCGTAGAAGGAGACTCCGCCGGGGGTTCGGCCAAGCAGGGGCGCGACCGCAAATTCCAGGCAATTTTGCCATTGCGAGGCAAGATTTTGAACGTTGAGAAAGCCCGCTACGAAAAGCTGCTGACCAGCAATGAAATCTTGACGTTGATCACCGCACTGGGAACCGGCATCGGCAAGGCCGGTGGCAGTACCGGCAATGACGACTTCAACGTGGCCAAACTGCGTTACCACCGCATCATCATCATGACCGATGCCGACGTGGACGGCGCGCACATCCGCACGCTGCTGCTCACGTTCTTCTACCGCCAGATGCCCGAGCTGGTGGAGCGCGGTCACATCTACATTGCGCAGCCGCCACTTTACAAAGTGAAGGTCGGCAAAGAAGAGCTTTACCTCAAAGACGCTGGCGCTCTCGACAACTTTTTGCTGCGCATCGCGCTGGTGAATGCCGCAGTGCACACCGGTGGAGAGGCCGGCACGACGATCAGCGGCGACACCCTGGCCGAGCTGGCCCGCAAACACCAGTTGGCCCAGGCGGTGATTGCGCGCCTGAAAAACTTCATGGACGCTGAGGCACTGCGCTCAGTGGCTGACGGTGTGGCCTTGAACCTGGACACCGTGGCTGACGCTGAAATCTCAGCGGCAGCCTTGCAAGCCAAACTGCCGGAGGCCGAGGTCGCCGGTGAGTTTGATGCCCGCACTGACAAACCCATCCTGCGCATCAGCCGCCGTTACCACGGCAATGTCAAAAGCAGCGTGCTGACGCAAGACTTTGTGCATGGTGCTGACTATGCCGCACTGGCAGAAGCCGCCAATACCTTTAAAGGACTGCTGGCTGAAGGTGCCAAGGTCATGCGCGGTGAGGGCGAGCGTCAGAAAGAAGAAAAAGTATCCGACTTCCGCGAAGCCATGGCCTGGCTCATCGCCCAAGCAGAAAACGCCACCGCCCGCCAGCGCTACAAAGGTCTGGGCGAGATGAACCCCCTGCAGTTGTGGGAAACCACCATGGACCCGACCGTGCGCCGCCTGCTGCGCGTGCAGATTGACGATGCCATCGAAGCCGACCGCGTGTTTACCATGCTGATGGGCGACGAAGTGGAACCGCGGCGCGACTTCATTGAGACCAATGCGCTGCGGGCGGGGAATATTGACGTTTGATGTGCCGCGATTGCAGGGCACCTGGCTGGGCAAAAGGCGTTAAGGCGCAACCAGCGTAGACAGATACTCTGCAATCATTTCAAGCTCGTCATGCGCCAGGCCTTGCGCCGCTGAAGTCATGGTGCCATCCAGATCAGCGCGGGTTGATGCCTTGAACGCCTTGAGCTGCTCAAGCAGATAGGGCTTGTGCTGCCCTGCGAGGCGGGGAATGTGTTGTTGCCCGACCAGCGTTGCAGCGTGACAGGCGACGCAATTGTTCTTTTCCGTCACGGCCCGGCCCCGAACATTCTCAAGGCAGCCGTCGATAAACGCATGCTTGGTGGCGTTGCCATTGGCGTCAAGCGTGACGCGAATCAAGTTGTAGCCCTGCTTGATCTCGCGGTTCCACGAACCCTTTTGCGCAATCAGCAGGCTATTTTGGTACTCTTTGGGGAACATGCTGCGCGGGTAGATTTTGGCGGCGGTTTTAAGGGTTGCGATATCGGCGGGCAATCGAATTCAAAGGAGCTTTCTCCTGAGCTATAGGCACAAACCCTGAGTTCTGTACCACGAACAATTCTCACTTTGAGGCATCGACCTTTCAACATTTCAGGCAACCTAAGCGGCCACGCCGAAGCGCCAGCGTTCACGGTCATTCGCGGCATTAAAACTGATGAGGAAACAACGATGCGTCAACCAGCAACCCACCCCCGCGTGGCGTTACCCGCCAAAACAACGCTTGCCCTGGCCGCAGCGCTGCTGTGTCACGGCTATGTCGCTGCCCAGACTTTGAA
>JANMVO010000311.1:0-3038 GCA_031392805.1 Rhodoferax sp.
CGCGTCACACGGTAGCTGGGGCACATGGTGCCGGCATCGAACTTTCGGCAATGGCCATTGTTGTTGCACATCTCCACCGCTTTGGCAAAGCCCTGCGCGGGGTCGCCACCGGTGCCAGGCGCGGTGGTTTTCTCGGTGACCGGATCGTTTTGCACATTCCACGCGCTCCAGTCCAGCGCGGTCTTGATGGGTACCACTTTGTAGCTGGGCGGGAAGCGCATCAGCCTTGTGTCGTCCATTTTGGGCGGGTTGATGATGCGCTGAGGGCACAGCAAATTGAGCGGATCCATCATCTGCTTGATCTGCCCAAACGCCTGGGTGACGCCCGCGCCAAACTGCCAGTGAATCCACTCACCCCGGCACAGGCCATCGCCATGCTCGCCGCTGTAGGCGCCCTTGTATTTGCGCACCAGTTCGCAGGCTTCCTCGGCGATGGCGCGCATCTTCACGGCACCACCTCGGCGCATGTCCAGAATCGGCCGCACATGCAGGGTGCCAACCGACGCGTGGGCGTACCAGGTGCCCTTGCTGCCGTGGCGGCGAAACACCTGCGTCAGTGCATCGGTGTACTCCGCCAGGTGTTGCAAGGGCACGGCGCAGTCCTCAATGAAGCTCACCGGCTTGCCGTCGCCTTTGAGGCTCATCATGATGTTGAGTCCCGCCTTGCGCACTTCCCACAGGTTTTTCTGAGCAGCGTCGTCGGTCATTTCAACCACGCTGCCGGGCAGGCCAAGGTCGCCCATCAGTTCGACCAGCTGTTTGAGTTTTGGCAGCAGGTCAGCCTTGCTGGCGGCGGAGAATTCCACCAGCAAAATCGCGTCGGGCTGGCCCACCAGCGCGGTTTTGATAGTGGATGCAAAGGCCGGGTTTTGCAGCGACAGGTCGATCATGGTGCGGTCAACCAGCTCCACGGCAGTCAGCGTTGCGCCCTCCACACCAACGCCACCCATACGTCCACTTTCGCCCAGCTTCACGATATGCTGGGCACAATCCATCGCCTTGAAAAACACCGGGAAGTTCACTACGCCCAGCACCTTGGCACGCGGCAACTCGGTCAGTTTCAACGTGAGCGATTGCGTCAGCGCCAGCGTGCCTTCGCTGCCCACCAGCAGATGCGCCAGATTGACCGAACCATCGGTCGTGTAGGGCCGCTCGCTGCGCGGGTTGAAGATATCCAGGTTGTAGCCACCCACGCGGCGCAATACGGTGGGCCAGCGCGCCTCGATCTCGTCCTGGTAGTCGTCGCACAGCAGCTGCACGCTGTCGCCAATTTCCCTGGCCCGGCCATGCGCGCTGTCATAGCGGCCCATTTCCACCAGCGAGCCGTCTGACAGCCAGGCTTTGGCCCCCAATACGTTGTGCACCATGTTGCCGTAGGCAATGCTGCGGCTGCCACATGAGTTGTTGCCCGCCATGCCACCCAGCGTGGCCTGCGCGCTGGTGGACACGTCCACCGGGTACCACAGGCCATGCTTTTTGAGGGCTGCGTTCAGGTGGTCCAGCACCAGCCCTGGCTCGACCTCAACGGTGCGCGCTGCCACGTCCACATTCAGGATGTTGCGAACATGCTTGCTGTAGTCAATCACCAGCCCCGCGCCTACCGTCTGCCCGCACTGGCTGGTGCCACCGCCGCGCGGCACGATGGGCACTTTCAGATCACGGCAAATGTCCAGCGCGGTTTTTACATCAGCCGCATCACCCGGCACAAACGCAGCCAGTGGCATCATCTGGTAGATCGAGGCGTCGGTGGCGTAGCGGCCCCGGTCTGCGACGGATATCAGCACCTCGCCACGGGTCTCTGCAGTCAGGCGTGCGGCCAGGTGGCCTGCGACCTCGTTGCTGACAGTCGCAACGGCATCGTAGGTCTGCGCCGCGCTGCCCTGGCGGGAGGTTTTCTGGATTGCGGCGGACGCCTGGGTTTGACTCATCGAATACTCTCTTGGTTTAAATCGCAGCCGACATCTCAGCGGCTCTCAATGGGCTCTCTGGGCATAAAGCGAATTGACAACGCCATTTTGTATGCAAAAATTATTCAAGGAGACAAACCCATGCAACGCAGACTTTTTATGTCGTCAGCGACAGCCTCAGCAGGCGCCTTGGCAGCGCCGATGATCCGCGCTCAGACGCTGCCCGCCGGCCCGATCCGCATCGTCGTGGGTTTTCCGCCCGGTGGCGGCACCGACGCGCTGGCCCGCGTGGTCGGGCAGAAGCTGGGCGTGATGTGGAACACGTCCGTCGTGATCGACAACAAGGCCGGTGCAGCGGGCGTGATTGCGGCCGACTACGTCGCCAAGCAGCCCGGTGACGGCAGCACGCTGCTGATGGCGCACATCAACAGCCATGCCATTGCGCCGGGGCTGCAACCCAAGCTGGGCTACAACGTGGAGCGTGATTTTGTGCCGATTGCGCTGGTCGGCGTGACGCCGAATTTGCTGATTTGCAACGAGAGCCAGCCCGCAAGAACGGTCATAGACCTGGTGGCGTTGTGCCGCAAAAATCCGGGGCGCATCAGCTTTGGCTCGGCGGGTGCCGGTTCCGCGCAGCACCTGGCGCTGGAGATGTTCAAGCTGCGGGCCAATGTGGATGCGCTGCATGTGCCCTACAAAGGCTCAGGCCCGCTGCTGACCGACCTGATCGGCGGGCAGATTCAATACAGCTTTGAGACCATGACTGCCGCCACGCCGCACGTCAAGAGTGGCCGCGCCATTGCCATTGCGCATACCCGCCTCAAGCGGGCCAAGGGCCACCCCAATGTGCCCACCATGGACGAGCAGGGCTTTGCCGGCTTCGACGCCACCACCTGGTACGGCCTGGCCGCGCCCGCCAAGCTGCCACCCGCTATAGCCAGGCGCATGAACGAGGACATCAACAAGGTGCTGGCCATGCCCGACGTGATGGAGAAGCTGGATCAATATGGCGCTGAAGACGGCGGCGGCACGCCGGAGCGGTTTGCCGCGTTCATCCGCAGCGAGCAGCAAAAATGGGCCAAAGTGATCAAGGAGGCCCAGGTGACTGTGGATGCTTGAAACCCAAGACGG
>JANMVO010000316.1:0-3842 GCA_031392805.1 Rhodoferax sp.
GGTGCCGTGAACCCGGACGAGTTTTATGTGCACAAGCCGATGCTGAATGCCGGCAAGCGCGCGATCATCCGCCGCAGTCTGGGCTCCAAACTGATTCAGATGGTTTTCACCACACCTGCAGAAAAAGCCGAAAGTTTAAAAACTGCAGGCACCGGGACTGCGGCTGGCAAACTGGTCAAAACCATCGACGTGCCCACCGAGCTGCGCAACCGCTACTCATTGACAGACGCCGACATAGAGCAGCTCGCAAGCTACGCGCTGGTCATCGAGCAGCACTACGGGCGGGCGATGGACATCGAATGGGGCAAGGACGGCACCGACGGCCTGCTCTACATCTTGCAGGCCCGGCCAGAGACGGTGAAGAGCCAGGCCGCTGGCAAAGCCGAGCACCGCTACAAACTCAAGGGCGACCCGGCCAAACGGGGCGCGGTGCTGACGGCGGGCCGCGCGATTGGCCAGAAGATCGGCACCGGCCCGGTGCGCGTGGTGCGCAACATCAACGAGATGGACCAGGTACAGGCTGGCGATGTGCTGGTGACCGACATGACCGACCCCAACTGGGAGCCAGTGATGAAGCGGGCCGCCGCCATCGTGACGAATCGCGGCGGGCGCACCTGCCACGCAGCCATCATTGCGCGCGAGCTGGGCATTCCCGCTGTGGTGGGCTGCGGTCATGCCACCGAGGTGCTGAGAGACGGCATGCTGGTCACTGTGAGCTGCGCTGAAGGCGACACCGGCCTCGTCTACGACGGCCTTCTGGAAACCGAGGTGTCCGAGGTGCAGCGCGGCGTGATGCCCGAAATCCCTGTCAAAATAATGATGAACGTGGGCAACCCGCAGCTGGCCTTTGACTTCTGCCAGTTGCCCAACGAGGGCGTGGGTCTGGCACGGCTTGAGTTCATCATCAACAACAACATTGGCGTTCACCCCAAGGCGATTCTGGACTATCCCAATGTGGATGCCGACCTCAAGAAGGCTGTTGAATCGGTGGCGCGTGGGCACGCCTCGCCACGTGCCTTCTATGTGGACCGCGTGGCCGAGGGCGTGGCCACTATTGCGGCCGCCTTTTGGCCCAAGCCGGTGATCGTGCGCCTGTCAGATTTCAAGAGCAATGAGTACCGCAAGCTGATTGGCGGCAGCCGCTACGAGCCCGAGGAAGAAAACCCGATGCTGGGTTTCCGCGGCGCAGTGCGCTACGTCAGTGCCGCGTTTGGCGAAGCGTTTGCCATGGAGTGCGAGGCGCTCAAGCGGGTGCGCCATGACATGGGCCTGTCCAATGTTCAGGTCATGGTGCCGTTTGTGCGGACCGTGGGGCAGGCCAGGGCCGTGACCGAATTGCTGGCCAGGCATGGCCTCAAACGCGGTGACGGAGGCGATGGAACCCATGGTTCCAGCCTCAAAATCATCATGATGTGCGAGATACCCAGCAACGCGCTGCTGGCCGATGAATTCCTTGAATTTTTCGACGGCTTTTCCATTGGCTCGAATGACCTGACCCAGCTCACACTGGGGCTGGACCGCGACTCTGGGCTGGAACTGCTGGCAGCCGACTTTGACGAGCGCGACCCGGCGGTGAAGGCACTGATCAGCCTGGCCATTGCGGCCTGCAAACGCCAGGGCAAGTACATCGGAATTTGCGGGCAAGGGCCGAGTGACCACCCGGATTTTGCGCAGTGGCTGGCCGCACAGGGCATTGCGTCAATCTCGCTCAATCCTGACTCGGTGATTGCGACGTGGCAACAGCTCGCCAGGCTGTAGCAGACCCTCTTCAACCGGGGCATGGGTTTGCCCTGCATGGCTGGCTGCTGGCGATCTGGTTTGTGACGTCATTTGTGGTGGTTTTTTTTGCGCATGACCTGCGCACCGTGGTGGCCGGCTGGCCTTTCGGATTCTGGTTTGCAGCGCAAGGCTCGGTGTTCATCTTCATTGGCATCGTCGTTGTGTTTGCCTGGGTTGCCAACCAGCGTGGCGGTGACGCGAACTGGGGGCCCGACGCGCTGGCCTACAACGCCTACAAGCGGGGACTGCATCGCAAGTTCGCTGGCTACGTGGTTTGCTTGCTGGGCTTTTTGGCAGCGCTTGCCCTGGCGGAACGCTTCGGGCTTTCCAAGCAATGGGTCGGTTCCATTTTTCTGTTTGCCACCATCGCCCTGTATGCAGCGATTGGCATTTATGGACGCACCGCCGAGGCCCGCGAATACTACGTCGCGGGGCGCCGGATTCCAGCCATTTACAACGGCATGGCCACGGCCGCAGACTGGATGAGCGCAGCCTCGTTCATCAGTCTGGCCGGCGGGCTGTACCTGCAGGGTTTTGCCGGCACGGAGTCCCAGCCAGGAGGGCTGGCCTATGTGATGGGCTGGACCGGTGGCTTCTGTCTGGTGGCACTGCTTGTGGCCCCCTATTTGCGCAAACTAAACCTGTACACAGTCCCTGATTTTTTTGGCCAGCGCTTTGGGGGTCGATGGCCGCGGGTGATCGCCGCCCTGGCGGCCGTGCTGTGCTCTTTCACCTATGTGGTGGCGCAAATTTACGGTGTGGGTTTAATCACGTCAAGGCTGACGGGAGTGCAGTTTGAAATTGGCATTCTGCTGGGGTTGGGGGGCGTTCTGGTGTGCTCATTTCTGGGGGGAATGCGGGCGGTGACCTGGACGCAAGTCACCCAATATGTGATTCTTATCCTGGCATTTTTGATTCCGGTGTCCTGGCTTGCCTACAAGCAGCTTGGCAACCCGCTGGCGCCCTTTGTCTACGGACAGCAACTGCAGAAGATTTCCGAAATGGAGCAACGCCTGGCCACTTCACCGGCCGAGCGGCAGGTGATTGAAGAGTACGCGCGCCGGGCCAGGGAGTTGGAGCGCAAGTTGCGCAACGTCGAGCTGTCTCTGGAAACCGAGCGCCAGACGCTCAAGGACAGGCACCACTGGCTGATCGAACAGCGGGCAGATGACGCCTTGATATTCGCAGCCAAGCGCGATATTGCCACGCTGCCAAAAGATGTGCGTTCCGCCCGTGAACGCTGGACGCGTGCGATGCAGGACAACCAGGAGCGGGCCAAGCCGCTGGGCGGCATGCCGCCCCATGCGCAGCCATTTGCCGGGAATCCGGATGGCACGGCCGAGGAGCAGCGCGCCTTCGACGTGTCGCGGCGCAACTTTCTGGCACTGGTGTTTTGCCTGATGGTGGGCACGGCCGGACTGCCGCATTTGCTCACGCGCTTTTACACCACGTCCTCGGTGGCCGAAGCGCGAACATCCGTCGCCTGGTCCCTGTTTTTCATATCCCTGCTGTACCTGTCGGCACCGGCGCTCGCCGTATTGGTGAAGTATGAAATTTTGAGCCATCTGGTGGGACAGAACTTTGACACGTTGCCGGTCTGGATGGCGCAATGGGCCAAGGTGGACCCCGCGCTCCTTTCGGTCAGTGACGTCAATGGCGACCATGTCCTTCAATTTGCCGAGCTCAGGCTTGGGGCTGACATAGTGATGCTGGCCACACCCGAACTGGGCGGCCTGCCGTATGTCGTCTCCGGCCTGGTGGCTGCGGGCGGGCTGGCCGCTGCGCTGTCCACTGCTGATGGGCTGTTGCTGACGATTGGCAGTGCCCTCGCGCATGATCTGTACTATCAGGGCGAAAATGACCGGGCCAGTTCCATGCGGCGGGTCATGTTGTCCAAATTTGCGCTGCTGCTGGTGGCGCTTGCAGCGGCTTATGTGGCGGCGCAACGACCGGCAGACATCCTCTATCTGGTGTCGGCTTCGTTTTCGCTGGCGGGCGCGGCCTTTGTCCCGGTGATGGTGCTGGGCATTTTCTGGAACAGAACCAGTTACGCCGGGGCCGTG
>JANMVO010000349.1:0-6386 GCA_031392805.1 Rhodoferax sp.
TTGGCAAAATGCTTCCACGATCCCTCTACCAGGCCGTAGTAGCCCGGCAGGGAATCGGGATTCGGGCCCACATCGGTGGCGCCTTGCACGTTGTCGTGGCCACGGAAAATATTGGTGCCGCCACCCGACTTGCCGACGTTGCCCAAGGCCAGTTGCAAAATGCACGAGGCCCGCACGATGGCGTTGCCGGTGGTGTGCTGGGTTTGCCCCATGCACCAGACCACGGTGCCCGGGCGGTTCTCGTTGAGCATGGTGGCAACCTTGAGCACCTGCGCCTCAGTGACGCCGCAGGCCTCTTCGACTTTGTCGGGGGTCCATTTGGCAAGAATCTCTTCCTTGACCTTGTCCATGCCGTAAACACGGTCGCTGATGTACTGCTTGTCTTCCCAGCCGTTTTTGAAGATGTGATACAGCAGGCCAAACAAAAACGGAATGTCGGAGCCTGAGCGAATGCGCACATACTCGTCGGCCTTGGCGGCCGTGCGGGTAAAGCGTGGGTCCACCACAATCATCTTGCAGCCAGTCTCTTTGGCATGCAGCATGTGCACCATGCTGACCGGGTGCGCCTCGGCCGCGTTGGAGCCGATGTACATGGCGACCTTGCTGTTTTGCATGTCGTTGTACGAATTGGTCATGGCCCCATAGCCCCAGGTGTTGGCCACACCCGCCACCGTGGTGGAGTGGCAGATGCGCGCCTGGTGGTCGCAGTTGTTGCTGCCCCAGAAACTGACGAACTTGCGCATCAAATACGCCTGTTCGTTATTGTGCTTGGACGAACCAATCCAATAGACTGAATCAGGCCCGCTGGCCTTGCGCAGATCCATCATCCTGGTGGTAATCTCATCGAGCGCCGTGTCCCAAGTGATGCGCTCGTACTTGCCATTGACCAGCTTCATCGGGTAGCGCAGGCGGTACTCGCCGTGGCCGTGCTCCCGCAATGCCGCCCCTTTGGCGCAGTAACCGCCCAGGTTGATGGGCGAATCAAACACCGGCTCCTGGCGGACCCAGACGCCGTTTTCCACCACGGCATCGACCGCGCAACCCACCGAGCAATGGGTGCATACGGTGCGCTTGACTTCAATCTTGCCCTCGCCTATTGCAGGCTTGCCGTCCGCACCATAAGACTTCCTTACCAGTGTCAATTGCGTTGCAACAATCCCGACACCCACTCCCAGGCCGGAACGACGCAAAAACGAGCGCCGGTCCATGGTGGGCAGCGCATTTGAGAGCCCGCGACGCAGGCTGTGAACAAATGGGGAGTGAGCGGGCGAGCGACTGGATGCGCGTGGATCGCCCACAGAGACGTCCGACTTTTTTGTCAATAACATGGGATTCTCCTGCCGGTGAGGGTTAGACCAGAGTGGTCTTGTAGTAGCGCTTGACGTGTTCTGACAAGGTGTAACCACCCCCTCTGGCTGGGGCGGTCCTGGCTGTCGGCTTGGAAGCGATATCGCTGCCAACGCAGGGCAGCAGACTTGCTGTTGCGGCCACGACTCCGAGGGTGCTGGCACCGGCAAATAGTTTGCGGCGCGATACGCTACTGGCTGGCTGGCTAATGGGCAGACTCTTGGACTGACTCATGCTGTGACCTCTTTCAGGGTTTTCCTTGATTCCCATAGGAATCAAATTTCATAACGACAACGCGAATATAACCGCCCAATAAGCTTTGAACAATTGGGAGAATCTACTAGTTCAAGGCTTGACTCGCATTTCAACACTGGACTAAATTAGACGAGTTCCGATTTACAAAGACCTTACACACAGTGCAGGTCACCTGTTGAAGGCGCGGGCAGCTTAGGGCATGAGTACCCGCCGCGCAACGTTTTGTCCCAGACCTCGCGGTGTGCAACCTACGATCTGTCGGCTTGCGTTGGTGAAATGCTATTTTATTTATAGCTATAAACGCATATCATATAAGGGCTATAGCCACATTTGGCAGGTAAAATTGCATGCCAGGCGCCCAATCCGGAAAGCGTTTCATAAAATGCCCGCATGACCGCCGTAGACAGACCTTTATTTTTCCTGGCCAGCGTGGAGCCAGACGCTCGGCTGTTTGACGCGTGGACCAACCAGCCCTTGCTAATGTCGGCTGAACTGGGGGGAATCGAATGGCCCAGCTCGTGCCGCAATGGGACTTGCCGCACCTGCATGGGACTATTGGCAAGCGGCCAGGTACGCTATGAGATTGAATGGCCGGGCCTGAGCGCTGAGGAAAAGCAGCAGGGCTACGTGCTGCCGTGCGTTGCCTTTCCGTGTTCGGACCTTGTATTGCGCAACAGCGGCTTTGAATAACCTGCGGGGTCTCCAGGTAACTCTGCGCTGTGACTCTGCGCTGTGCCTTTGCGCTTCTTCTTTTTGAGTTGCCGCTCTGAGTCCAGCAACTGGCCTGCCAGCAGCCATTGCGCAAACTCATCGGGCGTTTCCAGCGTGATGCGTCCCAGCACGGCCGCACGGAAATCATAGATGGCAACCTCGGCCGCTTTTTGCAGGTTGACGCGGTTGCCAGCTTGCAGGGCACCGCGTTTGCGGCCAATGGCGCTCAGCAATTCATCATCTGACATAGCGGCAACATCCGCCAGCTTGTAGCGCGCCTCAACCAAGGGCGCATAGTGGCGCTTTAAATAATCCAGCAACGCCAGCGCCACCTCCTCCTCGTCAAACGCATTGCGACCGATCGCACCGCTGGCAGCGAGGTTGTAGCCACTCTGCTCCACAATGATTCTGGGCCACAGCATGCCTGGCGTGTCGAACAGATAGAAGCCATCAGCCAGGGTGATGCGCTGCTCCAGTTTGGTGATGCCGGCTTCATCGCCAGTCTTGGCGGCGCGTTTGCCGGTCAAGGTGTTGATCAAGGTCGATTTGCCCACGTTGGGGATGCCGCAGATCAGCACCCGCATGGGTTTGCTCATGCTGCCACGGGTGGGGGCCAGCATGTGGCAGGCGCGAATGATGAGCTGGGCTGGCGTGCTGATGCTGGCGTCAAGGCCGATGGCTTGCGTGCCAGGCAAGGCGTTGTAGTGCGCCAGCCATTGTTCGGTGCAGGCGGGGTCTGCCAAATCCTGCTTGTTCAAGACCTTCAACGCTGGTTTGCCCAGCATCAGTTCAGCCAGCATCGGGTTGGCGCTGGAACCTGGCAGGCGCGCGTCCAGCAGTTCGATAACGGCGTCGGTCTCCTTGACGCGCTCTTGAATGGCTTTTTTGGTCAGGTGCATGTGACCGGGAAACCATTGGATGG
The DNA here is from genome assembly GCA_031392805.1 of Rhodoferax sp. Classification (GTDB taxonomy): domain Bacteria; phylum Pseudomonadota; class Gammaproteobacteria; order Burkholderiales; family Burkholderiaceae_C; genus JANYCG01. The sequence goes on from JANMVO010000349.1 coordinate 3,236, forward strand.
CCATGGTTGAAAGTCTCTTTCCCTAAATTCAGCCGGCGACGAAGCTGCCACCAAGCAACTCCACCAGGCGGTCCACGCCCATCTTGAAGCCACAGGCTTGCGCGTGACCGCCCCCGCCCATGCTGCTGGCCAGCGGAATGCAGTCATAGCCACGCTGCGAACGCAGGCCCAGTTTGATGGCGCCACTCTTATGGGCACTCCACATCAGGGCGTAGGCGCCACTTTTTTTCGACAGAATGTCTCCCACCAGACTGTGAAACACACTGGGCGCATTGACCATCAGCCCGCGCTGGCCATTGAAGACAATCGGCTGCGCGCCTTCGGCAATGTCAGCCGCCAGCTTGATGAATTTCTCGTCCATGGCCTGGCCGCGCGCCATGAAGGTGGCGATCTGGGTGCTGCTGAACGCGGCTATCTCGGCCCAGCGCGCAAAGTCAAACGGCTCCATGTCCAGCGCCGAGAGGAAGGCGGCGCTTTCTGGGTAGCGCCAGACCCAGATGTCGCGGTCTTCGATGAAACGAACCATGTCCGGCAAGGGCCGCCCGGGTTGAAAAAACTCCCAGGCCATGCGCGAGCCACACTTATTCATGTCAAAGTGAATGATGCCGCAGCGGCAGGCAAAGCCGGTGAGATTTTCGGCGGCGCTCTTGTGGTGGTCCAGCATGACAAGCTTGGCGGCGCGCCCGTCAATGGCACGCATGATGTCCACTGAAAACGAAAAATCGAGTATGTAGACGGCACGCCCAAGCAGATCGGGCAGGTCATCGACCGATTTCACATCGCCATGGTCCAGCCCCAGAAACTCCGCTTGTTGATCGTAAAAAAGCCAGGCCGCCAGGGCTGCCGCAAAGCCGTCCGGGCAACCTGCACCGTGGTAGAGAATCAGGGGTCTGGGGTCACGTTGGTCGGGCGCTGTCGGCAGGCGCAGGGGAAGCAGGGTACTTGTTGTGGTCATTGGAAGGAATAGGGCGTTGCGCCTGAAACGGGCAAAATAGCGTGGTTGCGGCCTCAAGGCGAGGCTCAATGCCGCATTTTCGCTGAATTCGCGCTGCCAGTTTTGAATGCCATTGCAAAAAATACCACCATCAGCCCTGGGCTGCCCAGCCGAAGACCTGCCACCACGCTAAAACATGAACCCAAGCACCACCCCTTCCAAGGAAAGCAGCAAAAAGGCCGACACCGAATTGCTCTTCAAAAGCTTGCTGTGCGCACTGATCGGCCTGGCGGTCCTTTTTTCCCCGGCCTTTATGGGCGCATCCGCATTCAGAACCACCGTGGCCAGCGCTGCGCTCGTTGGCTGGTTTGCGCTGGTCCTGGGGTGCGCATTTGGTGTCCTCTACGCGGTGCGGCGCAGGTCCGCAGCCACAGACCTGAACCAGCCAGGCATCTAGGCACCCCTCACTAGGAAGAAGGCGGTATTTAGGGTGCGTCCACTACGGCGAACTGTGAAAATTCAACCCGCAGTAACTTTTTAACTCCCAAGTCCATCATCATGAGCACCCAAAACCTCGCCACCGTCACCATCGATTTGATCGAGTCTTGTGGCAATACCGCCAAAAACGTGATCAACGCCTACCGCGTTGGCAATGAACGCGCTGTGCGCGCGATGACACAGCGCTGGGAAAGTGCCATCATGAAAACCGGCGCGCGTCTCACCGCTGAAGTGCGTGACAACGCCCTGGCCGCACAGAAGAAGATCAGCGGCTATTACGCCAAAGGCATCGCTCTCACCAGCGACGGTGCCGACACCGCCATCAGCAAGGCCGTTGAATTGGCGGCCATAGGGGTGCAGCTAGTGGCGGCCAACGCGGGCAAATTTGAGAAATCAACCGGCGTTACCACTCTGAACACGTTGGCCAGTGCCGCCGTGCCCGCTGCGCAGAGCCTGCGCGAAGTGGCTGGCAAAATCGAGGCGCAATCGGGCCAATTCTTGGCCACCGTCGCAGGCAACATGCCCGGCGTCGAGGTCGCCGCAGTAAAGCGCGTTACACCGTTCAAAAAGGCGCGCGCCCGGCAGGCTGCCTGAAAATCATACTTGCGGCATGATGGCTTCATCATCCACTGGAGTTGTCATGCCATACCTCGTTTCCCGTATTTCCAAATTTTCGTGGCTGCTGGCTGCCATCTGCCTGATTTCTGGCCTGGCGGGAGAAGCTAAGGCGCTTGAGCTTTCCATCGCCGAAGAGGTAAAAATTCGTGCGGTGGTGCAGGCGCAACTGGACGCCCTGGCCATCGACGATGCAGATCGCGCATTTTCATTTGCGGCCCCCAGTATTCGCAAGATGCTGGGCAATGCCGAAAATTTTCTGGCCATGGTGCGTTCCAGCTACCCCGTTGTGCACCGGCCTGCTTCCGTGGCTTTTCTGAAACCCAGGCTGCAAGGCAAAGAGGTGGTTCAGGCGACGCAAATGACCGATGCCCAGGGCGAGGCATGGCTGGCAATTTATAACCTGCAACGCCAGCCTGACAGATCGTGGCGCATCAGCGCCTGTGTGGTGGTGCCCAATAAGGGGCGCGCGGCTTGAGTTCACCGCGCCTTTGCCTGAGTTGTCTTTTTGCACTGATGTGTGCGGCCACCCGTCAAAACCACAGTTCCCCAGCCTGAAAGCGAGCCAGACGCAAGAGATTCGCATTGAAGTGTCAAAAACGGCTGGCGTGTGCACAAAGCCCAAATGATTGGGGTTGTCATGTTGGTGATGCGGATTGGGACCGGACTCTGATAGTCTTCGCACGGTCTGCCATTCTGGCTTTGCACACATGTCTATAAGGCTCCCATGGAACTGAACTCTGAAATCGTCACCGGGCCACCGCGTCCCGCTGCGACTGTCATCATGCTGCGCGATGGCACGGCAGGCATGGAAGTTTTTCTGCTCAAGCGCCATGGGCTGTCAGACGTGCTGGGCGGTGCTTACGTATTTCCCGGCGGAAAGGTAGACCGGTTTGACGCCGAGCTGGACATGGATGCCCATCTTGACCAGCCGCTGCACGACCTGCATGCCGCATTGAACGAACCCGACATTGATGCGCTGACTGCGGCCGGCCTGTATGTGGCGGCAGTGCGCGAGGCGTTTGAAGAATCGGGAATACTGTTTGCGCAGGATGCCAGCCATGAGCATGCGGCGCGCGCAACACAGCTGCTGCGCGGGGGACA
>JANMVO010000353.1:0-2248 GCA_031392805.1 Rhodoferax sp.
AGAGCGGCGACCAGTACGGAATGTCGGTCAGGTTGACATGGAACATGCCGGGCACCTGCACGAAGTAACCAGCGCCGCGCAAATTCTCGAACACCGTGCGCATGCTGGTCTGGTGCGCGCTGATTTCAGCTTCTGGCCAGCCGCCGGAGCGGCGTCGCTCCAGCCGCATGGTTTCAGCATCGCGGGTGATCCACATGGTGCTCTGCAGCAAGCCCGACTTGACCACATCAACCGGCATTGGGGCGTCCATGAAAAGACAGGCCTGCAAGCGCGGCTCCTGTCGGCAGGCCTCAGCACCAACAATGCCGCCCAGGGAGACCCCAAAGGTGCCAACGTGCAGAAGGTCCAGCCGCCCGGTCAAGATCGCGTTTGGGTCGGCCAGATTCAGCGCCGCCAACTGATTGAGCGTGAAGCTGACGTCTTGCGCAAGATAGGGGACGATGCCTTTCTCAAATGCGCGACCGTTCAGTGTGGGTGGGATCACTGTTGGGCCATAGCTCTGGTGGATCAAGGGCAGCATTTGGTCGAGCGGCAGCGCACCCACCTCACGCCCATCCGGGAAAACAACTGACGCGGCGGTATACGGTTGGTCGATTGCCGCAACGATGTAGCCCTGCGAGACCAGTGCCTCAACCTGGAAGGTGTTCATCTGGCGAAAACCCATGGCTCCTTCCAGGAAAACAAGCACCGGGTAGTTGGGCCTGTTCTCAGCCATGGGTGCGGACGGGATGGCGTGGGTGGTGACGTATTCAAACTGCCTGAAAAGGCCTTTCGGCAAAGGCGTCAACCGCGAGAACGCTTTTGCAAGAGCGTCAGCGTCCTGCACGTAGCGGTCACCAGGCGACGGCGCTGACGATTGCGATGATGGCTGTGGGCCTGCTTTGGCGGGATACCAGATTTGCACCATCAGCTCGCGGCGGGCACTCGCGTCAGCGCTGAAGACCTCCGCACGATTGCCATCAGCCCAGTGATAGGTCAACGTGCCAACGGTGTAGGGACCGTCGGGCTGCGGGAAATGGAACACGGGCAGCACAATCGGCAGTGCAACGGAAAACGCCAGCCCCAGTACAGCCACGCCGACTGCCAATAGGAGCGCAAACCGACGTGCCCGCTTCAGTGCGGCGGGGGCTATCAGCAACCTGGCTCACCAAGGGTCATAGGTGCCAAAGCTCCACAGATGCCCCTCCAGGTCATAGCAGCTAAAACCGCGACCGCCATAGTCCTCGTCCCTGATCTCCATGGCAATCCGGGCACCGCCCGCCTTGGCGCTGGCGTAGACGGCGTCCGCATCGGTGACGACGAGGTAGGCCGACTGGGTAGAGGTACCTCCCACCTCGTCGGGCTGCTTCACCAGCAGGCCAAATTCGGTCTCCTCGTTCATCACCGACCCGAGCATGATCATGCCGTTGCCAAACTCAAGCTGGGCGTGTGCAATCGTGCCATCGTCGTTGGGCACCACCAGGTGCTTCTCAAAGCCGAATGTCTTGCACAGCCATTCGATGGCGGCGGGCGCGTCGCGGTAACGCAGGCACGGGATGACGCTTGCTTTTGTCGACTTGGCAAAACTGGACATGGTGGTCTCCATTGTTTGGGTGGGGGTGCGATACAATAAATGCTTCTTTATTAATAGCATACTATTAAATAAGGTCAAGGGCTACAGGCTCATTTGTTCATAATCAATGAACCGGAAAACAATCCAGGTCTTTGGCGAAGCTGATGGGGCCTTTGAACGCGCGCTCAATGGCTTTTTGCGCCGATGCCTCCTTGCCCAGTGTCTCGGGCCGACGATGCGACAGGATCCGGTTGCCCACTCCCCCCACCCGTGTCAATCAGCACCCGCGCCTTGCCTTGCTGCCAGATCAGGTAGCCGCTGGAGGCGCGGCCTTTCATCTCAGGGCCACCCGAACCCAGCACCTGCACCGCTACGTCGTTGGTGCCACAGGTCGGTGGCGGCACTGTAGCCGGGCTGTTGGCGGCGATTGACGTTGCCGCAAACAGCACGGCCAATGCGGTGGGTGCAAGACAGTGCAGCGAAGACCGTAGAGGTGACATGATGAATGCTGGGAGTTGATGGGTTTACTTACTGCCCAGAAATTGCCACGCCTCAATCCGCTAAATCGACAACCCGGTCATGCTCCGGGTCGTCTGGAATCATGTCGGGAACCGGGCCTTCGTCGGGCTCAACCGGCAGCGGTACACCATCAGGTTCATCGGGCTCGCCAATGGGGATTCGATGGGGCTTGTGCAG
>JANMVO010000359.1:0-6398 GCA_031392805.1 Rhodoferax sp.
CACCTGCGCTGATGTTGCCGAGTTTCTTGGCGTTGCCTTGCAAACCACGGTGAAATCGCTGGTCTTGGCAACCGACCAAAAAAACGCGTCCGGTGAAATTGCCCAAACAACGGTGTGGCTTTTGTTGCTGCGCGGTGACCACGACATGAACGAAATAAAGGTCAACAAGGTGGCTGGCCTGGCTGACTTCAGGTTTGCCACGGTGGCCGAAATTGAAGATCATTTCGGCTGCAAACCGGGCTACCTGGGCCCGCTGAACATGCGCAAACCGGTGAAACTGGTGGTTGACCGTGAAGTTGCAGCCTTGGCCGACTGGATTTGTGGTGCCAATGCGCCTGATTTTCACTTCACCGGTGTCAATTGGGGCCGCGATTTGCCTGAACCCGCCCAGGTTGCGGACTTGCGAAATGCGATTGAAGGCGACAAATCGCCAGACGGCAAAGGCAAGCTTGCCATTGAGCGCGGCATTGAAGTGGGCCACATTTTCGTGCTCGGCTCGGTTTACAGCAAACCCATGAACGCCACTTTCCTTGACGTCAACGGCAAACCGCAGTTCATGGAAATGGGCTGCTACGGCATCGGCATCACGCGCCTGCCCGCTGCGGCCATTGAGCAAAACCATGACGAACGCGGCATCATCTGGCCGGACGCACTGGCCCCTTTCACCGTGGTGCTGTGCCCAATCAGCCCGGACCGCTTCCCCGAGGTCAAGGCGGCTTCTGACAAGCTTTACGCCGAGCTGATGGCGGCGGGCGTGGACGTGATCCTGGACGACCGGGGCGAGCGCCCTGGTGCGATGTTTGCCGACTGGGAACTGATAGGTGTGCCGCACCGCGTCACCATTGGCGACCGGGGCCTGAAAGACGGCCAGGTGGAGTACCAGCACCGCCGCGATGCCCAAGGCACACCCGCCAGCAAAGTGGCCGTGGCCGATGTGTTGGGCCTTATCTGCGCCAAATTGGGGGCATGAATCCCATGGCAGAGGTTAATCACGAAATTTCCAGGAGAAAGTGCCTCTTGCCCTTGGTAGCAGGCATTAGTTTACTATTTAATAGTGAGCATTCAATGGCTGGTGGTCAATTGGAGGAACCGCTGATAGATTCCGTGCGAACCGCTTTGAGTTCGGGCGTGACCCACAACGCGCCGCCCATTCCCGAGTTTGCCGACACCGAATCACGCCTGAAATACCTGCGCTGGCTGGGCGACATGAGCGGGCGCCTGACGAAAAAAAAGACGGATTGGAATGTGCGCAAGGAATTCCTGCAAACGGTCTGGTACGAGGCCAAACGTGCCGGGCTGGACGTCTCTTTGGTGTTGGGCCTGGTGCAGGTCGAGAGCAATTTTCGCAAGTTTGCCGTGAGCAGCGCGGGCGCGCGCGGCTACATGCAGGTGATGCCGTTCTGGACCCGTGTGCTGGACGATGGCGATGCAGGCAAACTCTTCCATATGCAGACCAACCTGCGCTTTGGCTGCGTCATCCTGCGCCACTACCTGGACCGTGAAAAGGGCGACCTCTTTCTCACCCTTGGGCGCTACAACGGCTCACGTGGCAAGGCCCCGTACCCCAACGCGGTGCTGTGGGCCAGGAAACAGTGGGAGTTCACGCCAGCATGAACCTGCATTAGTACCTTTCCCCTCTAAAAATGCACAATCCGGTCTGGTCTTGCGCGAGAGGAAAAAGATCAAGTTCCCTCTGCGTCAGGAAGAGGGTGGGCCCTTAAAAAGAATAGGCCGGATCAGGTCAATCGGTCGGCGCGTTCAACACCTGAAGCAACTCGCCCGACTCATACATTTCCATCATGATGTCCGAGCCGCCAATGAACTCGCCCTTGACGTAAAGCTGCGGTATGGTCGGCCAATTGCTGTAATCCTTGATGCCCGCGCGAATTTCTGCGTCTTCCAGCACGTTGACTGTGGTGAGGGCTTTGGGCTCCACGCCGCAGGCCTTGAGAATCTGGATGGCCCGGCCCGAAAAGCCGCACTGCGGGAAACTCGCGTTGCCCTTCATGAACAGCAAAACCTCGCTGCCTTTAACCAGTTCATCGATACGTTGTTGTGTGTCACTCATGTCAATACTCCTAAATCAGCAATATCCGCCATTATTTCACTTTCGGGGCTGGCCTGTTTCAGGGCGCCGTCCAATTGGGCGGACCCATCGCGAACCACTTTCAGCACGTCCCTATGCCAGCCTATTTTGCCATCGCCATCAAAACGCAAGATATTCATGCTGGCCCCAGACTTGGTTGTATCGCCGGGCCATTCGTGGTGGCCATGCTGTTCAACGAGGTCACCCGGCGCTTCCTCAGGTTTAGCGCAGCAAGGCGGGCTCGCCCGCCGTCTGCAGCAAAAAACTCTCAGCCGCCGCCAGCGGCCAGGTTTGCCGGTAGATCACCGGCAGCGCTTGCAGATCGCTTTCCAGCAAGGCACGGTCGGGCAATTGCGTCAGGATGGACTGCGCCAGTGATTTCACTTTTTGATTGGTGGAGCGACGCACAATGTGATGCGCTGTAATCTCGCCCGGGTGCATGACACCGGCGGCCTGCACCAATTCCTTTAAGGCGTGTAGCGTCATTTGGTGAAAATTGAACACCCGCTCGGCTTTGTCGGGCACGACCAGCGATTGCTGGCGCAGCGGGTCTTGCGTGGTGACCCCAGTGGGGCAGTTGCCGGTGTGGCAGGTTTGCGCTTGCAAACAGCCCAAAGCGAACATGAAGCCGCGCGCGCTGTTGCACCAGTCTGCGCCCAGCGCCATCAGCCGGATGATGTCAAACGCGCTCACCACCTTGCCTGCGCAGCCAATCTTGATCCGGTCGCGCAGGCCCACCCCGCGCAGCGTGTTGTGCACCAGCAGCAGGCCCTCTTGCAGCGGCGAGCCCACGTGGTCGGTGAACTCCAGCGGGGCTGCGCCGGTGCCGCCCTCGGCACCGTCCACCACAATGAAATCCGGCGTGATGCCGGTGGCCAGCATGGCCTTGACCATGGCAAACCATTCCCAGGGGTGGCCAATGCACAGCTTGAAGCCAGTCGGCTTGCCGCCTGACAGCTCGCGCAGCCGGACAATGAAATGCATCATTTCTATCGGCGTGCTGAAGGCGCTGTGCGAAGCCGGTGATATGCAATCCACCCCCACCGACACACCGCGTGCTGCTGCAATTTCTTTGGTGACTTTGGCACCTGGCAATATGCCGCCGTGGCCGGGTTTGGCGCCCTGGCTGAGCTTGATCTCGATCATCTTGACCTGCGGATCGCAGGCGTTCGCAGAAAACTTTTCAGCGTTAAAAGTGCCGTCATCATTGCGGCAACCGAAGTACCCTGATGCCACCTCCCAGATCAGGTCGCCGCCGTGCACCCGGTGATGGCTTGAAATCGAACCCTCACCGGTGTCATGCGCAAACCCCCCGCGTTTGGCACCGGCGTTGAGCGCCAGTATGGCGTTGGCGCTCAAGGACCCAAAGCTCATGGCCGAAATGTTGAAAATACTGGCGTGGTAGGGCTGGTTGCAGCCACCCTTGCCAATTGAAACCGCGCCCGGCTCGCCGCCAATCCACACGCGAAAATCATGTGAGGCCACCGCACTGGGCTTGACCGTGTGGTTCATCCACTCATAGCCCTCGGCGTGCACGTCAAGCTGCGTGCCGTAGGGCCGCTTGTCAGAATCTCCCTTGGCTCGCTGGTACACCAGCGATCGCTGCGAGCGCGAGAACGGCGTTGCTTCAACGTCGCTTTCCAGGAAATATTGCCGCATCTCCGGGCGGATGTACTCCAGCATGAAGCGCAGGTGGCCAATGACGGGGTAGTTGCGCAGGACCGAGCTTTTGGACTGCACCACATCATAAATACCCAGACCCACCAGGGCCAGGAACACCACCACGGAGTACCCGCCGATGCCAAACCCGACCAGCGTGAAGACACTGAGCAACAGGCCCATCACCGACAGGCCAAAGGCAGTGAAGCGAATTGGGAAAAAGGAATTGAGAAAATTGAGCATGGGGAACAGCCAGTAGGGGGAACTATGACGATAAGCGCCAGAACCTGGAACGATACCAGCAGTGCGACTCCACTGAAAAACTCTCCCCTGTTGGGCGGCAAATTCAAGGATAAACTGCGGCGCATGATTGACACTGGCACTGGACGAATGAGCGCAGCAGAGTTTGATGAACTCGACGGCATTCTGGACGATTTGCGCAGCCGCCATGGCGAGACCCCGCAGTGGGAGTTTTGTGAAGGCATGATGGCCGCGCTGATATGCTGCCGCCGCGTGATTGCGCCCAGCGAATACCTGCCCGTTTTGCTGGACATCGGCTCACCCCTTGGCGCGGGTGCAGCGGATGCAGCGGGTGGGGCGGATGCAGCGGGTGGGGCGGGTGAAACAGAAGAAATTGGTGAGGGCTCCTTTGCGGATGGCGTGCAGGCTGAAACCTTCATGCGCCTGTGGACGCAACGCTGGAACGAGGTGGCGCACGCGCTCGATGCTGATGTCGAGCGCCTGGACGACGACAGGGCCTACTACCCCGAAGTGATGGACGTGCGCGGTGCTCTGGCAACGCTGCCGCCCGAGGATCGGGCGGACGTACCGGGTGAATACCTTCCCTGTTTTGGCCAGATATGGGCGCTGGGTTTCATGTTTGCAGTGGAAAGCTGGCCTGCCGAATGGGCCGCGCCGCGCGACAAAGACGCAGGGAAATTATTGGATGAAGCGCTGCAGGCCATCGTGGCACTTACTGAAGACGATTCCGATCCGCCCACACTGTGTGTATTTGAAGGGGGCGGCCCGCCCAGCGTCAGCGTTCGCCGGCTCGAAGCGTTTGCCGATGCCGTGTGGGCCGTTTATGGTCTGCGGGAGTTGTGGCGCAACGTTGGGCCGCGCGTGGAGACAGTGCGCAGAAAAATCAAGCCAGCGCGCAACGACCCCTGTTTTTGCGGCAGTGGCAAGAAGTTCAAGAAGTGCCACGGGAGTTGAAGCGCGGCCTATAACAAGGCTGGCAGGGTCTTGGCCAAAAAGTCAAAAACCGCCCGAACCCGGGTGTTGGTACGAATCTCGCGGTGCACGGCCAGCCACATCGGAAGCTCGGGCAGTTTCAGGGTGGGCAGCACGCGCTGCACTTTGCCGTCAGTGCGTGCCAGATAGTCTGCAACAAAGCCAATGCCCAGGCCCGCGCGAATCGCCTGCCAATGCACGATGAGGTCATCGCTGCGCATTGCAAATGTCTCCCGCGTGACGGTCTGGCCATAGGCGCGAAAACCGCGCACGGTGTCGTCAATCTTGTCGTAGCCTATCAAGGCGTGGTTCAGCAGATCCAGAGGCTGGCGGGGCGTCCCGCTCTTGTGCAGGTAATCGCGCGACGCATAGGCCCCCACCTTGACGATCCCGATTCGTTTCGCCACCAGCGTAGCCTGGTCCGGGCGTGCCATGCGCACGGCAATATCGGCCTCGCGGCGCAGCAGGTTGCTCACCAGGTTGCTGGATTCCAGCTCAACCTGAATGTCCGGCAGTGCGCCGCGCATCTCAGCAAGAATTTGCGGGATCAGGTAGCAGGCCACCGGCTGGCTGGCGGTGATGCGCACGGTGCCGCTTGCGCGTACCTGCGCCCCCGAGACGCTGCGCGACAGTTGCAGCGCACCGGCTTCCATGGCGCGGGCTGCAATCTCCAGCTGCAATGCGCTGGCGGTGGCAATCAGGCCGCGCCCGGTGCGCTCAAACAGGGTCAACCCCAACTGAGATTCCAGCTCGGCAATGTGCCTGCCCAACGTGGGCTGGCTGGCACCCAATTTCCGAGCCGCCCCCAGCAAACTGCCCGCTTCAAGCGCGGCCAGAAAGCTTCGGATCAGGCTCCAGTCAAACTCGCGATTCATATTTGTTATTCATGAATGAATATCTGGTGTCGATAAATAGACAATTGTGCAACGCGCCTGGCTCTTTGACAATGCCCTCTTGCCGCCGGCTTTTCCGCATATGAAGCCGGCATTATTAAGGGAAGCGCGGATTCATTCCTCGCGGCCCGTGATCTGAAAAAAGGAGTAAAGACATGAAGAGAACCCTGTTCGCCGCCATCGCCGCGTCAGCCGTGATGTTCTCACTGGCGGGCCTGTACACCGGCATCCTGGCCCGCGATTTCATTGCCGCACACGTGGACCCAGCGCTGCTGCGAAGCCCGCCCAATCTCATCCTTGTTTTCTTCGGCTACGTTGTGCTGGCGCTGCTGATGGCGCTGCTTTACCGGCGGTTTGTTGGCGTGCCCCGTTCACCCGCATGGAGTGGCTTGCGCTTCGGCCTGGGGGCAGCGGTCTGCTGGCTCATGCCCTACACCCTGGTGCTGTTCGGGGTCTACAAGTTTCCCTACGCGGCGCTGCCAATGGATTTTGCCTGGGCTCTGGTGGAGCAGGGCATGGGTGGCCTT
>JANMVO010000370.1:0-11307 GCA_031392805.1 Rhodoferax sp.
TTCGGTACTCGGAATCGGGACTCGTGTCGCAGGGCCAACTTACGACGACCTGTACACCGGGCTTTGGCATCACTCGGCTGCCCCGAACCTGTAGCCACTACGGGTAGTACCCTTGGGTGTCAACCGGATAGGCATGCATTGTTCGAAGACAATCAATGCCTGTCCCTTGTCCCCATTGCATAGTATGCTATTTTTAATATAGCTACCAGACTTTCTCTTGCGCAGCGTGCCCTGGATCACGCGAACCGCGCTTGCCTGGTTTTACTTTCTTGGCTTCAGCCAGGGCGGCTTGCAACCAGGGGCATCACGTCGCGCTTGTCCAAGCCGTACATATCGGCAAACTCTTCAGGCGTCTTGCCGCTGCTCTCAAAAGCGCGGCGCAAGGCCTCTTGCCTGGCGCGCTTCTGGTCGTGCTCGACCAAGGCTTCTTCCAGCAGTGCAGTGGCGTCAAGGTCGTTGGTCTGGACCTTTGCCAGATACGCCTGGCGTGTCAGGCCGGAGGCCTCAAATGCTGCAATGAGCTGGGAGCGCAACTTGGGGCGCAAATCTTCGCTGGAGCGGTTTTGGCGGCGGCGGAACAGTTCAAGCAGGGCCAGGTAAACATGTTCCGCCGCCACGTTGCCAACAGCCGTGCCCTGAAGGTCGTGACGCTGCTTTCCCGCAGCCACACATTGCAGATACCGTGTTGAGCGCGTGTGCACGCCGAGTGCAGCCTTTAGGGTGTCGCGCTTGAAATGCTCGGGGTGAAGGGCCAGGAGTTCCTGAAAAATACCCAGCTTGAGCGGCAGAAAATTGGCACCAAACAGATCCGGATAAAGTTCAAACAGCTTTTCAAGAACCGGTTGAACGGCCGGCGCACGCGCCGGTTTTTTGGGGATATCTTTCAGCGGCGTGGGCTGGTCAGTTTGAGCGGGTGCTTCGGGTGGGGTGCTGGTCATGGGTTGGGTCTTTGGTTAACCCATGATTGTCACCTGTACGCACCGCCAGGTGCCCACACCGTGTCAGCTATTGGCGGTGCCCTGCACGGTGAGGGCGGTTTGCGTCACGGTGCTCCAGCCCAATTGAGCCAGCAAGGGGCCGATAAATTTGTCGTCCAGACCACATGTCAGGTACGAGTGCTAAGCAATAGGTAATAGGCGCGCATTTGAGCGCTGCAAGATCATCCAGCGGGAACATGCTGTGGGCTTGTGGCTTTCATGGGGCCAGTAGCGCCAGGGTTGAGCGTAAAAAGTCGGTCGAGCGTTCTGCTTACGATTTTGCCTTTGCCTCAAACCCTTCAAAGACCGCGCCAATCTTGAAAAGGCCACTGACGCGCGCCACACTCACGCCGTCAGCCATCACCAGACCCTGCATGAAAACCATGCGGCGGGTGACACGCAGCACCTGGGCCTCGCCCTGCACCCAGGAACCCAAGGGCGCCTGGGCCAGAAAATCGATTTGCAGGTTGATGGTTGGCAAAAAGCGCCCGCTGGCTTCTTTGGCCACATGCTGCGCGGTGATCGGCAGCAGCATGTCGCAAAAGCTGGCCATCATGCCGCCGTGGCAGATATTCATCGGGTTGGTGTGCCGGGTTTCCACGCGAAAGCCCACCTGCATTGCGCTTTCAGTGACGCGGGTGTAGAGCGGGCCATTGACCGCAACAAAACCATCGCCAAAGTGGCGCGGCTCGAAGCCCTCGGGAATGGCTGGCGCATTGTCGCTGGTGTGTGTGATCGGGGCCTCAAGCATGGCAGTCTCCAGCGGGATTTGAAAATACCATTGTCGGCCACCGCGTGCCGCACCCGAGTCCAGCCGGTGACATGGCAACTCGTGCCACGGCCCTATGCTGGTGCCCCAACCCACAGGAGACGATGCCATGACTGCCGAATCAACCCCCACCTACGAGACCATCCGCTTTGCCGTGGAAGGCAACATCGCCAAAATCACGTTAAACCGCCCGCAACGCCTGAACGCCGCACCGCCCCAGATGTTCGAAGAGATTCACCAGGCGCTCAAGCTGCTGCCGCGCATGGGCGCACGGGCCTTGTTGATCACTGGCGAGGGCCGTGCCTTTTGCAGCGGAGCCGATCTGCAGGCCAATGCGGCTGCACCGGCCACGTCTCGCGGCGAACGCACCTTCAAGGTGCTGACCGAGAGTTATGGCCCCACGATGCTGGCCCTCTCAAACCTGAGTGTGCCGGTGGTGACAGCCGTCAACGGTGTCGCGGCTGGCATTGGCTGCTCTCTGGCCTTGGCTGGCGACTTCACGCTGGCCGGTCGCTCGGCCTATTTTCTGCAAGCCTTTGTCAACATCGGGCTGGTGCCCGATGGCGGCTCCACCTGGATGCTGGCGCGCCTGGTGGGCAAGGCGCGCGCCACCGAGATGATGATGCTGGGCGAGCGCATCAGCGCCGACAAGGCTGAGCAGTGGGGCCTGATCTACCGCGCGGTGGAAGACGCCGAATTGCAGGCCCAGGCGCTGGCGCTGGCCGAGCGCCTGGCCCAGGGACCCACAGTTGCATTGGGTCTGATGCGCCAGGGCCTGGCAGGCGCACTGGAGCAGAGTTATGCAGACGCGATGAACGTCGAGGCAAAGCACCAAAGCATCGCCGCCAACAGTGCCGATGCCAGCGAAGGTGGCCAGGCATTTTTGCAACGGCGCAAGGCGGTTTTCAGCGGAAAATAGGAAGGATATACGCCAGTAGCCTGCATCCACTTTTCGGCCAGCCTGCCCGGCCCAGCGTATTCGGCTTCTCAGCCGCCGGTCTTGACCACCACCCGCCCGCGCACCTTGCCATCCATCAAATCGTGCGCCTTGCCGATGGCGGCTTCCAGCGGTACTTCTTCAATCATGGTCTCCAGCAGGGCCAGATCCAGGTCCTGCGCCAGCCGGTCCCAGGCGCGCTGGCGTTTGGCCAGCGGTGCCATCACCGAATCAATGCCCGCCAGCGTGACGCCGCGCAGGATGAAGGGCATCACCGACGTGGCCAGGTCCATGCCCTGCGCCAGCCCGCAGGCGGCCACCACGCCGGCGTAGCGGGTTTGCGCCAGCGCGTTGGCCAGGGTATGCGAGCCAACGGCATCCACCACACCGGCCCAGCGTTCTTTCTGAAACGGTTTGCCCGCTGTGGACAAGGCCGCGCGGTCCATGATGGAGGTGGCCCCCAACGACTTCAGGTAGCCTTCTTCACGGGTCTTGCCAGTGGCGGCCACCACGGTGTAGCCCAGCTTGCCCAGCAAGGCAATGGCCACGCTGCCGACACCGCCGGTGGCACCAGTGACCAGCACCTCGCCCGCGCCCGGCTTGACGCCATGGTCCTCCAGCGCCAGCACGCACAGCATGGCGGTGTAACCGGCCGTGCCAATGGCCATGGCCTGGCGCGCGGTAAAGGCGGCGGGCAGCTTGACAAGCCAGTCGCCCTTGAGCCGCGCTTTTTCAGCCAAACAGCCCCAGCGGGTTTCACCCACGCCAAAGCCGTTGTGCACAAATTTGTCCCCTACTTTCCAGGCGGCGTGGCTCGACTCGGTCACTGTGCCAGCACCGTCAATGCCAGCCACCATGGGCCAGTTGCGCACCACCGGGCTTTTATTGGTAATGGCCAGGCCGTCCTTGAAATTGAGCGTGGAGTACGCCACAGACACGCCAACATCGCCCTCGGGCATACGGGCTTCGTCTACCTGCGCCACCGAAGCTGAAAAGCTTTGGGCATTTTCCAATAACACAGCTTTGAACATTTTTGATTTCCTTTTAAATTAAAAATAACTAAATCAACAAGTTACAAAGCTTTTCAAAGAAAAAACATTAACTTGACAGGACCGAGGGCAAACCATTATGCTACCGCCAATGCGATTTTCTGCCCTTTCAATGTCACTGCTGCTGGCAGTTGGCGCGCACGCTGCGCCATCTGGATCGAGTGACGACATGGACCGATTCCTGGCTGACAGGGGCCTGCTGACACAGATTGAACACGTCGGCCAAAAAGTCAGCCTTAAAGCGTCCGAACTGGTGGTGACAGCACTTGGTTTTCTGGGTGTGCCCTACCGGCGCGGCGGTAGCACCATTGAAACCGGTTTTGACTGTAGTGGTTTTGTGCGCGCCATGTACCAACAAACAGTGGGGCTGATCCTGCCTCGCAAGGCCGAGCAGCAGGCCGCCGCTACTGAAAAAATAGAGCGCAACGACTTGCAGCCGGGCGATCTGGTGTTCTTCAATACCTTGAAGCGGGCTTTCAGCCACGTCGGCATCTACGTCGGCGAAGGCAAATTCATCCACTCGCCCAAACCCGGCACCGAAGTGCGGATGGAAGACATGGGCGTGTCGTACTGGAATCACCGGTTTGATGGTGCGCGCCGGGTCAACGCGTCGCCGATATCAGCTTCTGCTGCGCCAGCCGTCTTGATTGCGCCCGTTGCTGACGCGCTGCAGCGTCAGTCTCCAACCTCACCGTAAAACCAGACCGACGTGTCGCTGGTGCTGCAACAGACTCGCTGTCGAGCCGGTTGATCGTCACGAAAACATCGACCGTCAGGGTGATGCCAGGCCATGCTTTGCCGCCAGTGCCAGCAGCGACGTCTGGGGCCGCGCGCCATAGTGGCTGATGGCCTCAGCGGCGCACAGGCTGGCCAGTGCACCGCAACGCGCCAGACTGTAACCCTTGATGACGCCAAACAGAAACCCGCTGGCGTACAGATCGCCTGCACCGGTGGTGTCAACCACAGTGCCGACGCGTGCCGGCGCAACATCAATCATGGCATCGCTGGTCAGGATCACCGAGCCGCGCTCGCTGCGCGTGACCACCGTGATGGCGCAATGTTTGGAGAGCCGCGCGCGTATTTCATTCAAGTCGGAGGTGCCCAGCAGCGAGGCGATTTCCACCTCGTTGGCAAAAAGGATGTCCACACCCATCTCCACCAGCGCCAGGAAATCGTCCCGGTGCCGCGCCACGCAGAAGGGGTCGGACAGCGTCAACGCAACCCGACGTTCGGCCGCATGCGCCAGTTCAACGGCGCGGCGAAAAGCCGCTTTGGCATGCTCGGGATCAAACAGGTAACCCTCCAGATAGGTGATTGCCGCGCCACTGATGACGGCTGCATCCACGTCCGCAGGGGTCAGCAGAACCGATGCGCCGAGAAACGTCGCCATGGTGCGCTGCGCGTCGGGCGTGACCATCACCAGGCAGCGGGCGCTGGCCGGACCTTCAGCGCCCAGGGTGCTGGTTGTGAATGCCACGCCTAACGCGTGCATGTCCTTCCTGAACACGTGTCCCATTGGGTCTTCGCGTACCTTGCCTATGAAGGCGCAGCGACCCCCCAAGGCACCAATGCCGGCGATGGTGTTGGCCGCCGAGCCGCCCGAGGACTGCCGCCCTGATGCGCCCGCAGCATTGAGCAGACGACCCGCCAGTGCATCATCCACCAGCACCATGCCACCCAAGGGCATGCCATGCTCGGCTAGAAATTCGGGCGCGACCGTGACGACCACGTCGACGATTGCGTTGCCAATGCCCGCTATATCAAAAAGTGTGTTTGTGTTCATCGTTGTATTAGCTGTCGTGTCAGTTGTTGTGCCAGTCGTTGTGCCTATCGTCCGAAGCGGTTGCGCCAGATCACGCAAGACTCATTCTGGAACCACAGTTTGCCGTATTTTTCAAGCACGTCAGGCGTGGCCGACAGGTAGCGCGGATGTATTCATTGTGGATTTGTGGCGCTTTGGTTGGGATGGCTGCTTGGCGCATTTGCAGTAAATATCGAGAATATTTGCAAAAAAACCAAGTCCGCAGACCGCCCAAGCCAAGCGATCACGGGCCGCGAGGAATAAATCCCCGCTTCCCCAGGGGCACGCCGCGTCGGTTCCGTGTTTCAAGCCGCTTTGATTTCCATGTACCCGGTAGACGCGTTGGCCGTTTGCGCGCCATGGTTTTTTTATCCAGCAATAATGTGGCCGTTCGGCGTAAAAAGCCGCCAGCTTTGTATTTGACCGATTCATGCATTTCAATTAAACGGGAACTCACCTATGGCAAAACTGAACGTCAACGGGGTGGTGCGCGATTTTGAGGCGGAAGCTGACACGCCGCTGTTATGGGTGCTGCGCGAGCAGCTTGGCCTGACGGGGACCAAGTACGGCTGCGGCATTGCGCAGTGTGGTGCCTGCACCGTGCACATTGATGGCGTGCCCACGCGCACCTGTGTGCGACCATTGTCCAGCGTCAGTGCTTCTGAAAAAATTGTGACGATCGAGGGCCTGTCGCCCAACGGTTCGCACCCGGTTCAAAAAGTCTGGGCGGCGCTGGATGTGCCGCAATGCGGGTTTTGCCAAAGCGGCATGATCATGGCAACGGTGGCCTTGCTCAAAGAGAAGCCGAACCCCAGCGATGCCGATATTGACGCAGCAATCACCAACATCTGCCGCTGCGGCACCTACAACCGCATTCGCACCGCCATCAAAGTCGTGGCCAACGGAGGCGACACAAAATCAGCCGCCCTGTCGATCCAGCATGCCGATGGGAGCACAACATGAAGACCACACTGATTCAAAAACCGGTCGAAAATTCGGCTTTGATACCGGCTGACGGCACCAGTCTGTCACGTCGCGGTTTTCTGGGCACCACTGCCGCCGCCGCAGGCGGTCTGGTGCTTGCCTTCAACATTCCGCTCATGGGCGAAGCAGTGGCCCAAGGCACGCCAGGCGCACTTGCACCTGAAGTCAACGCCTGGGTCGTGGTGCGTCCGGATGACAGTGTGGTCATCCGCATTGCGCGCTCTGAAATGGGCCAGGGCACGCTGACCGGTCTGGCGCAGCTAGTGGCGGAGGAACTGGACTGCGACTGGGCCAAGGTCACAACCGAATACCCCACACCGGGCCAGAACCTGGCACGCAACCGCGTCTGGGGCAACTTCGGCACTGGCGGCAGCCAGGGCATCCGCCAATCCAACGAGTACGTGCGCAAGGGCGGTGCCACGGCCAAAATGATGCTGGTGCAGGCGGCAGCCGACGAATGGAAGGTGCCAGCGGCAGAATGCCGGGCCGCGAACAGCGTGATCACGCATACACCCTCGGGTCGCACCACAACCTATGGCAAGGTGGCAGATGCGGCGGCGAAGATCACGCCCCCTGCGGTGGTCACGCTCAAGGATCCGAAAGACTGGAAGCTGGCCGGCAAGCGCCTGGCGCGCCTGGACACCGTTGACAAAACCACCGGCAAGCAGATTTACGCCACCGACCTGGTGCTGCCCGGCATGCTCAATGCGGCCATCAAGGACTGCCCGGTGTTTGGCGGCAAGGTCAAAAGCTTCAACGCCGCAGCCATTGAAAAACGCCCGGGTGTGAAAAAAGTGGTGCGCGTGGGTGACAGTGCGGTAGCCGTGATTGCAGACACCTGGTGGCGTGCCAAAACGGCGCTGGATGCCTTGCCGATTGAATGGGATGAAGGCCCCAATGCCACAGCCTCCAGCGCCAGTTTTGCCGCTATTTTGAAGGCCGGGCTGGACGCCCCTGAGGCTATTGTGGGCAACGAGAACGGCAATGCCAAGGCGGCGATAGCGTCTGCCGCGCGCAAGGTCGAAGCGGTTTATTCCTACCCGCACCAAAACCATGCCACCATGGAGCCCATGACTGCCACGGCGCGCTATACGTCGCAGCGCTGCGAGGTCTGGACGGCGACGCAAAATGGCGAAGCCGCGCTGGCCGCCACGTCTGAGGCCTGCGGGCTGCCGCAAGCCAATTGTGATGTCTACAAACTGCACTTGGGTGGCGGTTTTGGCCGACGCGGCATGACCGACTATGTGCGTCAGGCGGTGCTTTTGGCCAAGGAAATGCCGGGCACACCGATCAAGCTGATCTGGTCGCGCGAGGAAGACATGCTGCATGGCCGCTACCACCCGGTAACCCAATGCAAGATGACGGCCGGGCTGGACGCGCAGGGCAACATCACCGGCCTGCATATGCGCATCTCGGGCCAGTCTATTTATGCGGCTGTGGCCCCGCAGAACATCGTCAATGGCAAAGACCCGATCGTGTTCCAGGGGCTGAACGCGACCGGTCCGGAAGCAGCAATTGGCTACACCTTTCCCAATTTTCTGGTTGACCATGCGATGCGTAACCCGCATGTGCCGCCAGGCTTCTGGCGCGGCGTCAACCTCAACCAGAATGCCATCTACCTGGAGAGCTTCATTGACGAGCTGGCGCACGCCACCCAGCAGGATCCTCTGGCCCTGCGGCGCAAGCTGATGGCCAACCATCCAAAGCACCTGGCCGTGCTCAATGCAGCGGCGGAGCGGGGCGGCTGGGGCAAACCAGCCCCAAAAGGCGTCTTTCGCGGACTCGCCCAAACCAGCGGTTATGGCTCCTATGTGGCGGCCTGCGCCGAAGTGTCGGTCAGCGACGATGGGCTGCTCAAAATTCACCGCATTGTGGCGGCCACCGATTCGGGCCACGCCGTCAACCCGCAGCAGATTGAAGCCCAGGTGGAAGGCTCTTTTGCCTACGGCCTCTCGGCGGCGCTGTATGGCGAATGCACCGTCAAGGATGGCCGCATGGAGCAGGAAAACTTCAACACCTACCAAGTGCTGAAAATGCGCGAGATGCCAGCGGTGGAAACCATCGTCATGCCCTCTGGCGGTTTCTGGGGCGGCGTGGGCGAGCCGACCATTGCCGTTGCGGCACCGGCCGTGCTGAACGCCATTTTTGCGGCAACCGGCAAGCGCATTCGTGATTTGCCACTGAAGAACCACAGCCTCAAGAAGGCCTGAGCCTGAACCACGCCATGCGCTGCTTCACTGCATTGGCGTTGGGTCTGGGTGCCTTCACCGCCCAAACACAGGCGTCGGCACAAACACCAGCACCTGCACCTGCAGAAGCGTCGGCGCAAAGACCGGCACCGGCCATCGTTTCAGGGCAACCTGGAACACCGGTGGCTGCTTTCACCATTGTCAATGACGCGGTGCCCCAACCCCTGACGGGCGTTGCAGGCGATGCCGCGCGTGGCCGCTCCATTGTGGCAAACCGGCAGGTCGGTCTGTGCATGCTGTGCCATACCGGCCCGATCCCTGAAGAACGTTTTCAGGGCAACCTGGCACCCGATTTGGCCGGTGTGGGCACGCGCTGGTCGGCCGGGCAATTGCGCCTGCGCATGGTTGACGCACGCACGCTGAACCCGCAGACCATCATGCCGTCTTACTACCGCACCGACGGATTGAACCGTGTCGCACCTGCGTGGGCGTCAACACCCATGCTCGGTGCCCAGCAGGTGGAAGACGTGGTGGCCTATTTGCTGACACTGCGGGATTGATTGAGATTGAAAAAGAGCACCTCATACATGCAAACAACACCTCCCACACGACGCCAATTGCTGGCAACCGGCGCAGCCCTGGGCACCTGCTTGCTGATGGCGCAGCCCGCCATGGCAGCAGACCTGCCAGACGGCCTGGTGGCCGCCCTGAAGACATTCACCCAGGGTGCAACGCTGCGTGAAGGCAGAGTCGCGTTTGACATTGCCGAGCTGATTGACAACGGCAATGCGGTGCCCATCACGGTCAGCGTCGCCAGCCCGATGACTGCCGCCGACCACGTGACGGCGATCTCGGTTTTCAATGAGCGCAATCCGCAGCGCGACGTGGTGAACGCCCAATTTGGGCCGCGTTCAGGGCGCGCCGAACTGGCGACACGCATCCGGCTGGCCACGTCGCAAAAATTGATAGCAGTTGCGCGCATGAATGACGGCTCCTGCTGGTCGAAAACGGTCGAGGTGATCGTCACTCTGGCCGCCTGCATTGAAGGAGATGCGTAAATGGCCCGCACCCTGATCAACATGCCGGGTTCCGCCCGGCGCGGGGACGTGATTGAGATCCGCACGCTGATTGCCCACCCGATGGAGACCGGTTTGCGGCCGGGCGCGGACGGCAAAGTGCTGCCACAAAACCTGATTCGCCGCTTCACCTGCCATTACGATGATGGTGGCGGCAAGGCCCTGATTTTCAGAGCTGAGCTATTCCCCGCCATCGCTGCAAATCCATATTTTGCTTTTCACATGGCTGCCACCGCCAGCGGAACCTTGAGCTTTGTCTGGGAAGGCGACAATGGCTTCGCACAGACCGAGACTGTGGCTTTCAAAGTGACATGAGCAGGTGCTGTGCTTGCTGTAGGCATGCTTTGATGGTCCGGCTTGCAAGGGTGGTCATGCGGTGCTCGGCGGTGGTCTTCGCAGTTCTTGGTATTTGCGCCGCGTCCAGTGCACAAACCAACACCCGCCCCGACACCCGCCGCTCCGGCTTCGATTTCATGAGCCCATCCACTCAGGCCATGCAGCGCGACGACACGCAGAATCCCGGCATGCTGTGGGTCAAGGACGGCGAAGCGCTTTGGAATCGCAAAGTGGGGCAAAGCGAAAAGGCCTGCGCAGGCTGTCATGCGGCGGCAGCCACCAGCATGCGTGGCGTGGCCGCGCGGTACCCAGCCCTGGATCAACTCTCACACCGCCCGGTGACTTTGTCGCAACGCATCAATCTGTGCCGCCAAAACCACCAGCAAGCGCAAGCCCTGCCATTTGAGAGTCAGGATTTGCTGAGCCTGGAAAGCTATGTGGCCTATCAGTCGCGCGGGCTGCCAGTGATGCCGAACGCTGATCCCAGGCTAGAGCCCTTCACCCTGCGGGGCCAACAGCTTTTCACCAAGCGCCTGGGTCAGCTCAATCTGTCATGCGCTCAATGTCATGACCAGCTTGCAGGCCAGCGCTTGGGCAGCAGCCCGATTCCTCAGGCTCACGCCACCGGCTACCCCACTTACCGGCTGGAGTGGCAGGGCCTTGGCTCGTTGCAGCGGCGCCTGCGCAACTGCATGACCGGTGTGCGCGCAGAACCTTACGCGTTTGGCGCGCAAGAAATGGTCGAACTGGAGCTGTATCTGGCCTCGCGCGCCAATGGCATGCCCCTGGAAGCACCGGCAGTCAGGCCATGATTGCGCATTGCGGTGGTACGGTAGTGGGCACAATGGCATGCATCAATGTATGGCGCGCCAATGCGGGTGATGGTCTTGGCAGCGCCAGCGCGGTCAGTACCAGGTCTGCACGCTTGCCACCGGTCTGTGGCTTGGGAAATGGGTCGACCGGATTGAGATGATTGCCCAGGTGGAATAAATCGGCCAGGTCAAGATAAACCAGGGCAGCCCATACGGCCCTGGCTCAAACGCCCTCCATGCGGCTGATGGTTTGTGCGCTCACCGCCTGCAATTGCGCGGCAGTTACCCGCGCCGGGGCAATTTCCGCCAGCGGCACCAGCACAAAGCCGCGCGCCATCATGCGCGGATGCGGCAGCACCAGCGTTGGCGTGTTGATC
>JANMVO010000380.1:0-2346 GCA_031392805.1 Rhodoferax sp.
ATACGGCTCGAAATAGGCGAAGTAAACGACTTGCGTGCGCGGCGTCATGTCAGCCGACATGACCTGTCCATCAAAGCGCGTGTCAATGCGAAACCAATGCTGGCGGTCGTAACTGGCGTTGATGCGGTAGCCCTCCCAGCCTTTGGGGTAGGCACACTGGCCGGCGTTGAGGAAGCGCAAGGTCACCGCCAGCCCCGCGGCCCCATGCAGCGCGAAATGAAACCACTGCGCAAATTCGCTGGCGCTGTCGGCCCGGATGTTGAGCTGAATGTCGCCGTGGTCGGCCAGGCTGACGACGTCAATGGCACCGGCGTCGAAGGAGGTGGAGATATGCAGGGTCATAGTTGTACGCTCATAAGGCACTTTGCCTGAACCGGCAGCCAAATTATCAATCAAATTGACCTCTAGCCCCCGTATATCCTACATAAGTAGCTATATTTACAGAAGCAAACAGCACCCAAGCTACGGCTCAATCACTTTCACCAATTGCCCGGGCTTGGGCTCGCCGCCGCCGTAGTAGCCGTTGATCAGCCGCAATTGCTGCTCAGCCCCGCCCAGCGGTGAGGTTCGCGCCATCTCGGCAAATCCGCCACGGGGATAAGCCACTGTCTTGACGATCCAGGGCTTGGCCGCTGCGCGGTCAGCCGCCGTGATGGGCCGAAATGAGGCCTGCGCCTCCTGCAGGGGGCCGCGTGCGCGCTGCAGTGCTGCTGCATCTTTGGAGGCATAGGCCAGCAGGTAGATGGCATTGGCCGGGCCGCTCACCACCGTGACCTCCACCGCCTGCGCCTTGCCCTGGGCATCGTTGCGTGCCCCGACAAAATGCGTGGCGGCAAAGCCATTGATCGTCAAACGCTCGCTGCGGCCATCGCTCGGTTTGAGCAGGCTGCGGATAATTTCTTCATGCGTTTTGCCGGCCTGGGACGGCACGGTTTTCATCACCAGCGCGGCGTCGAGCGCAGGGTTCACCAGGGTGAGTTGCTCGGCGCTGTTTTGAATTTTCCAGCCGGCCGGCGCCGTGATCGCCAGGCCCAGCGGCTCGTGGTAAAAATTGCGGCCGCGCGTCACACCCTGGTCGGCGCCGTCGCCAAAATTCATGCCGTTGATGGCCTGCAGATAGCGGTCCCGGCCATCGTCGCTGTAATTGCCTTTGTACTGCGCCGCCAACTGGGTGATGGTTTGCAGGCGCTGGTCATTGCTGGGGTGCGAAGCCAGCCAGCTATTTTGGGCCGGTGCCGCACGGCCTTCGGCGCGGGCCTGATCGGCGGCAAAGCGCTCCTGGTTTTTCAACACGGAGATGACGCTGACCATGTTCCTGGGGTCGAAGTTGCTGCGCGACAGATACTCTGCGCCCAGACTGTCGGCCTGCAATTCCTGATCGCGCCCATAAGTCGCTATATACCCGGCGGCTGCCGTTTGCGATACCTGGCTGGCCACTTGGCCCGCGCCGGCAATGCCCTGGCTCTCCAGCACGGCGCCCAGCACGCTGGCGGCGAGCACGCCCAGACCGGCGTTTTGTTCCCGGGTGGCGCGCTGGGCTCCGTGGCGCGCCGTGACGTGGCCAATTTCATGGCCCATGACCCCCGCCAGATCAGCCTCATTCTCCATGTAGGCCATGATGCCGCGCGTGACGTAAACATAGCCTCCGGGCAGCGCAAAGGCGTTGATCTCGGGGCTGTCGAGCAGGGTGAAGTGCCATTGCAACTGGCTGCGGTGCGACTGCCTGGCCAGCCGTTGCCCCAAGTCGTTCACATAGGCTTGGAGCCGGGTGTTTTTGACCACGCCGTACTCTTGCAGCACCTGGCTGTGGGCCTTCTGGCCTGCTGCAATTTCGTCGGCCTCGCTCATGACCGAGCGTTCGCTTTGGCCGGTGACCGGGTTGACTATCGCGCTGCCACAGCCGGTGAGCAGGAGCGGGGCAAGGATCAGGGGAAGCAGTTTGCGGTGCATGGGTTCTCCAGAAGTGCGCAACCAGAGCGCGCTGTGCTGCATTTTGCCTAAAAAGAGGCTTGGTTGGATATGAAGCGGTGGTTTGTTGACGATCGCCTGTGCGTGACCTTGACAAGGCTCTGCAAACGTATTGCTATTATACTAATAGCTAACTATGTATATAGTACAAGGGCTACAGGCTATTTTGACCCCCTAAACCGCCTAAAACAGCGCCGTAACAACCGAGTGCGGATAATCCCCCCTATGACCCCAATAGAAACCACCCACGAGGCCGAGTCGGCCAATGCCCCTGCCGAGCCCGCTTCAAACAACCGCTTCGCCAGCCTGGCACTGAACCCGGCCCAACTTTCCAACCTGCAACAGCTAGGCTACCTGGAAATGACGCCGATTCAGGCT
>JANMVO010000438.1:0-1776 GCA_031392805.1 Rhodoferax sp.
CGGCACAAAGTCTTTTTGCGCCCACGGCAGTTTGGGGCTCAAATTGGGGTTGCCCACGTGGTAGGCGGAGTAAGAGTTGAGCAACGTGTAGCCGTCCGGCGTGGCGCGCGCCACAAAGCCATAGGCCACGTTGCCGCTGCCACCGCCCTTGTTGTCCACCACCACCGGTTGCCCTGCCACCTTGGCCAGTGAGTCTGACAGGATGCGGGCCGAGGCATCCACAAAGCCGCCGGGCGGGTTGGGTACGACCAGGGTGATGGGTTTGGCGGGGTAAGCCTGCGCCAGGACTGCGCCCGCCAACAGGGTGCCCGCCACTGTCAGGGCCGCACGGGGCCACCACCGACGCAGCGGGGCCAACATGGACCGGACTTGAGTCAGGGCTTCGACGGAGGCGTGATTGGGGATGCTCATGAAATCAGAATCCTGCTTATGAATGTTGATTGAAATGCAATAAATGGAGGTTGTCTATCTCGCAGGCGTCTGTGGGGAACGCGTCAATACCGTCCCGACAGCAGCGCGCCCGCATTCGGCACGCGCCGCTCCAGCCCCAGGCTTTTCAGAATGGCGTAGGTGGTGCACACCGCGCTGGAGACCACCGGCAGCCCGCTGGCGGCTTCGATCAGCGGCACGGCAGCAAGCGACGGCATCTGCACGCAGGCTGATGCGACGATGGCGTCAGCACCTTTGACGTTGAGCTGCTTCCACAACTCGGCCGGTGCTTTCGGGTCACGTGCGCCGACCTTCAGGTTGTCGTGAATTTCCAGCGAAATGCTGTCAACCACCTCAATGCCTTCGTTCTCGATGTAGTCAATCACCAGGCGCGTCAGCGGCTTCATGTAGGGCGCGATGATGGACACGCGCTTGGCGCCGATGGCGTGCAGCCCCTCCACCAGGGCACCGGCGCTGGTGATGACCGGCGTGGGCGCGCCATTAGCCACGGTGACATCATGCAGGCGGCGCTGGGATTCACGGTGGTAGCCACGGCCCATGCTCATGATGGCGACCAGGCAGGCGTAGCCCATGGCGTCCACGCGCGCGTCGGACAGTTCCAGCGCGCAGCGGTCAGAGTCTCGGTCCATGGCGGCCAGCTCTTCCTTGGTCACCGACTTCATGCGCATGCGGCTGGAATGGAAAGTGAAGCGCTCGGGCAGCACGCTTTCCCGGGCGCGCAGCATGGCCGGGATTTCGGTCTCCATGGTGGTGTTGGAACTCGGCACGATAAGGCCGACGCGGTAATTTTTGTTGGCCGGGTTCAAGGATGTTGCAGGCACGGTTTGTCTCCGGGTGGTTTGATACGGAGCTATTGTTGATTTTTTGATGGCTACTTGCAAGTACAGAATTCAGGTGCACCCATTCTCAGGCCGACGAAGCCAGCTTGAGAACTGCCCAATAGCCGGGCTGCAATTCCATGCGGACAGTCACGCCTTGCCGCTTCAAAATACGGTGTGCCAGCGGCAAATTCCAGCAGGCAATCTGCGTGAACATATGGTGTTCACTGTGGTAATTGACCCAGTACGGAGCAATCAGAAGGCGCTCTATCAGCCCGGCGTGGGTGGTGCGCGCATGGCGCAGCGGATCGCTTCCGTTTTGCGCCACCAGCGCATGCTCGGCAATGTTGCGCAGGCGCGTCACCACCGGTAGCCAGGTGGCCATCGGCAGCAGCCACATCAGCAGCCAGGCCCACCACAGGCCAGCAGCTGCAAACAGCGCAAAACCAATGGCGTTGGTGATGAGAAACACGCGCTGCGCTTTCGCCTCTTGCGCTATCAATGCCAA
>JANMVO010000487.1:0-3820 GCA_031392805.1 Rhodoferax sp.
AGGGCATCGGTACTTTTACCGGATCTTTACGCCCGAATCACCGCGAAATCAGGCTTTGCCCTGCGCCGCCACCGCTGCCGCCGCCTTGGCCGCCGCTTCTGCATCGCCCAAATAATAGTGGCGGATCGGCTTGAGGCCAGCGTCCAGCTCATACACCAGCGGAATGCCATTGGGAATGTTCACGCCCACAATGTCGCCGTCGGCAATGTTGTCCAGATATTTGACCAGCGCGCGGATGGAATTGCCGTGCGCCGCCACCACAATCCGCTTGCCCGCCTTCATGGCCGGGGCCAGCGCCTCGTTCCAGAACGGCATGACGCGCTCCACCGTGTCTTTGAGGCATTCGGTGAGCGGAATCTGCTCTGGCTTGAGCCGGGCGTAGCGCACGTCGCCGCGCTCGCTACGCGGGTCGGTGGGCGCAAGCGCCGGGGGCGGCGTGTCGTAGCTGCGCCGCCAGACCAGCACCTGCGCGTCGCCATACTGCTTGGCGGTCTCGGCCTTGTTCAACCCTTGCAGCGCGCCGTAATGCCGCTCATTGAGCCGCCAGCTATTGACCACCGGCAGCCAGGTGCGGTCCATCTCGTCCAGGCAGTGCCACAGGGTGCGGGTGGCCCGTTTTAGCACGCTGGTGTAGGCCACGTCAAAATCGTAGCCCTCCGCTTTGAGCAATCGGCCGGCATTCTTGGCCTGTTCAATGCCGGTGTCGGTCAGGTCAACATCGGTCCAGCCGGTGAAGCGGTTGGTCTGGTTCCAGGTCGATTCGCCGTGGCGGATGAGGACAAGTTTGTGCATGGTTTGGATTGACGACTGTCCGTGTTTGTAGGCGGTTAAGAAATGGCAAGTCAGCGGTGACTAAGCCCTCCATTCTAAAATCATGGGTTGGGCGCATTTGGCGCGTTGGAAATTTACAAGGAACAAAGTGAAATTTATTCTCGACAACTGGATGCTGCTGTCCGTCGCGCTGACTTCGGGCGCATTGCTGGTGTGGCCTGTCATTCAGGGCGCAAGGGGCGGTTTGACGGCCGAAGGTGCCGTGCAACTGATCAACCGCGAAAAAGCGGTGGTGATTGATGTTGGAGAAACCGAAGAGTTTGCCGCTGGCCATATGGGCAGCGCCAAAAATATTCCGCTCAAGCTGCTGGAGGAAAAGTTGCCTTCAGCGGTTAAAAACAAGGCATTACCCGTGATTTTGGTCTGCCAGACCGGAGCCCGTTCGGGCCGGGCGGTTGCCATTGCCAAAAAACTAGGCTACGCGCAGGCCCAATCGCTGGGTGGCGGGCTGAAGAGCTGGCGCGCGGCCAATCTGCCGCTGGAGAAAGCCTGATCATGCAAGCAGTCAAAATGTACACCACCGCAGTGTGCCCTTACTGTATTCGCGCCAAACAACTTCTTGCCGCGCGCGGCGTCCAGCAGATCGAAGAAATCCGCATTGACGACGATGTGGCGCAGCGCATGAAAATGATGGAGATCACAGGCCGTCGCACTGTGCCGCAGATTTTCATCGGCGTCAACCACGTGGGCGGCTGTGACGATCTGATGGCGCTGGATGGCCGGGGCGAACTTGTCCCAATGCTGGCCTGAGATAATTCATGCTGCCTGGAAATTTGTTTATATGAAAGAACCTCATGGCTGATCAAGCAACCCCTGCATCCAATCCCGACCAATCTCCCGTTTTTCAGATTCAGCGCGTCTATCTTAAAGAGTCGTCGCTGGAGCAGCCCAATTCACCCGGCATCCTGCTGGTGCAGGAGCAACCCACGGTGGACATCCAACTGGGCGTCAATGCCGAGCCGGTGGCCGATGGCATTTTTGAAGTCTCGGTCACGGCCACGGTGCAAACCAAAATCAAGGACAAAACCGTCTTTTTGGTCGAAGTCAAGCAAGCCGGTATTTTTGAGATCCGCAACCTGCCGCAAGAGCAGATGAACCAGGTCATGGGCATTGCCTGTCCGCAAATTGTCTACCCCTACCTGCGTGGCAATGTAGCCGACCTGATTCAGCGCGGCGGCTTCCCGCCCGTGCACCTGTCGGAAATCAATTTCCAGGCGATGTACGAGCAGCAGCAGGCTCAAGCTGCCGCCGCTGCAGACGCACCGCGCATCGTCATTCAATAGGATTTCTAGCCTATAGCCCTTGTCTATACTCAATAGTATGCTATGAAAATGGTAATACTGGGTGCGGGTGCCTGGGGCACGGCGCTGGCCATCAGTGCCAGCCAAGGCGGCAGCGGGCCACACTCGGTGACGCTTTGGGCACGCGATCCGTCACAGGCCAAGGCGATGCAGGCGCGACGCGAGAATGCGCGGTATCTTGCGGGCATTGCGTTTCCGCCATCGTTAACGGTGCGGGCTGATCCGGCGCATACCCTGGCGGCCTTGGTGGCCGATGCTGATTTGGTCATCATCGCCACGCCCATGGTGGGCCTGCGGGGCGTGCTGGAATACATCCGCCATTGCAAGGCTCCGGTGGCATGGCTATGCAAGGGTTTAGAGCCCGTGCGCAACGATACCAAAATCGACGCTGATTTCGAGGCGGGTACCGAAGCCCGTATCGACGCCAAAGGCAATCGCAGAGGCAATGGCAATGGCAAGGGCAATAGCATTGGCATTGGCATTGGCATTGGCATTGGTAATTCAACTGTCAATCCTGCGGCATTTGGCCTTCTAGCCCATGAAATACAAGCACAAGTAGCTCCTGCGTTAATAGCGGGCGTGCTCAGTGGCCCCAGCTTTGCCATGGAAGTCGCGCGCGGCCAGCCGACGGCGCTGGTCGCCAGCAGTGGCCATGCCGTGGTGCGTAACGCGTTGGTGGAAGCCTTCCACAGCCCGACCTTGCGCGTTTACGCCAATGACGACATCGTTGGCGTGGAAGTGGGCGGTGCGGTGAAAAACGTTCTGGCCATCGCCACCGGTTTATGTGACGGCCTGAACCTGGGGCTCAACGCCCGCGCTGCGCTGATCACACGCGGCCTGGCGGAGATGACGCGCCTGGGGCTAGCCCTGGGTGCCAAGGCGAAAACCTTCATGGGCCTGA
Source organism: Rhodoferax sp. (assembly GCA_031392805.1). Classification (GTDB taxonomy): domain Bacteria; phylum Pseudomonadota; class Gammaproteobacteria; order Burkholderiales; family Burkholderiaceae_C; genus JANYCG01. Next base: position 3,034 of record JANMVO010000487.1, read on the forward strand.
GCGGCCTGGGCGACCTGGTGCTTACCGCAACGGGCGACCTGAGCCGCAACCGCAAGATCGGCCTGCTACTGGCGCAAGGCAAGACTTTGCAGCAGGCGCTGGATTCGCTGGGCCACGTTGCCGAAGGTGTGTACTGCGCCCGCGCGGTGGTGCAGCGCGCCACCAGCCTTGGTGTGGAGATGCCGATCTCATCGGCTGTGGTGGCACTGCTCGCTGGGCAGTTGAGTGCCGCGCAGGCAGTGCCCGCATTGATGGGGCGTGAAGCGCGGGAAGAAGCCTGAGGTGCCCAAAAAGTTCGCCAAGAGCAAGCACGGGTGCAGCCCGAGTCCCGCGCCGACGAAATGGTTCGGACAGGCTGCAAATATCGCGATTTCGACCCTAGTGGACCCGTGCCTTAACCGGCGTCGGACAGCCTGCAAGCGCTTCTGATATCGTTCGAGGCCTTGAGAAGTAGCCTGGCCCAATTCGGGCACAGCCCAGTCAACGTCGCAATCCGTCATTTCGTTACTTGATTTCGTCAATTGCAAAAAGGGAATCTTCCATGATCAACCGTCGCAACGTGCTAATAACCTCTACCGCTGCCAGTGCTGCACTCGTCACACTGCCATTTGATATAGCTGCCCAGAGCAAAAAAGACTCACTCGTGCTGGGCATGGCGCTGGAGCCCACGCCGGGGCTGGACCCGACGGGTGGTGCGGCCTCCAGCATCGCCGAGATCGTGCAGTACAACGTGTTTGAGACGCTGACCAAAATCAACAGCGACGGCAGCGTGTCGCCACTGCTGGCC
>JANMVO010000500.1:0-8445 GCA_031392805.1 Rhodoferax sp.
CCCGTTTGATCTGCTGACAGACGTGCACCTGTACGCACCCATTCCCAGGCCCGGAAAAATAATTGGCGTCGGCCGCAATTACGCTGACCATGCTGCGGAAACGGGTGTTGCGCCCTTTGAGACGCCGCGCCTGCTGTTCAAAGTGCCCTCCTGCGTCACCGCACCCGGCGCTGCGATCCCGCGCCCAGCCTCAGTCACCAAGATGGATTTCGAAGTGGAACTGGCGGTGGTGATGGGCGGCTACGGCAAAGATGTGCCGGCGTCGCAAGCGCTGTCGCTGGTCGCGGGTTACACCGTGATGAACGACATCAGTGCGCGTGAATTCCAGTTTGACACGACCCCGCCACAAACATCATTCGCCAAAAGCATGGACGGTTTTGCGCCCATGGGCCCGTGGCTGGTGACGCGGGATGAGATTGCTGATCCACAAAAACTGGAGGTTTTTTGCTGGCTCAACGGCACCCAGATGCAGCACGGGCGCACGGCCGACATGCTGTTCCCCGTCGCCACGCTGATCGCCTATGTGTCGCGCTTCATGACGCTGGAACCCGGCGACGTAATCACCACGGGAACCCCGGCCGGCATTGGCGAATCCGGCCACCCCGTTTGACCTGCTGGCAAACGTGCGCCTGTACGCACCCGTGCCCAGGCCCGGAAAAATAATTGGCGTCGGCCGCAATTACGCCGACCATGCTGCGGAGACGGGCGTTGCGCCCTTTGAGACGCCGCGCCTGCTGTTCAAAGTGCCGTCGTCCGTAACAGCACCCGGCGCTGCCATCCCGCGCCCAGCCTCAGTCACCAAAATGGATTTCGAAGTGGAACTGGCGGTGGTGATGGGCGGGTACGGCAAAGATGTGCCGGCGTCGCAAGCGCTGTCGCTGGTCGCGGGATACACCGTCTTGAACGACATCAGTGCGCGTGAATTCCAGTTTGACACGACCCCGCCACAAACATCATTTGCCAAAAGCATGGACGGTTTTGCGCCCATGGGGCCTTGGCTGGTGACGCGGGATGAGATTGCTGATCCACAAAAACTGGAGGTTTTTTGCTGGCTCAACGGCACCCAGATGCAGCACGGGCACACGGCCGACATGCTGTTTCCCGTCTCGACCCTGATTGCCTATGTGTCGCGCTTCATGACGTTGGAGCCCGGCGACGTCATCACCACGGGAACGCCCGCCGGGATTGGCGCTTTCAGAAAGCCGCCAGTCTACCTGCAGCCGGGCGACCGCCTTCGATTCGAAGTCAGTCAGGTTGGCAGCATGGAGCACTTGATTGCCTGACTTTTAAGGCAACTTTCACGCTAAATTCCACGTTCTGGTCAGTCTGCTTCAAAGCCCGGCCAAAACACCCCCATACGGACTCCTCATGAAAAAATCACTAGTGCGCTTCATCGCAGCGGCGACCCTGACCGGCATCGCTGTCAGCCCGGCTTGCGCCGCAGACGAGTTTCCGAACAAACCGATGCGCCTGCTGGTGGGTTTCGCAGCAGGCGGTCCCACTGATGTGATCGCGCGGGTTCTCGCGAAGGACATGTCAGTCGCTTTGGGTCAAACTGTATTTGTTGAAAACAAAGCCGGCGCGAGCTCCATGATTGCAACCCGGGAAGTCAAGAGCGCAGCCCCGGACGGCTACACGCTGCTTTTTTCGTCGCTCGGGCTGAACGTCAATCCCATTCTGCTGGGCGAGCTGGCGGGCTTCAACCCAAAAACTGATTTCACGCCCATATCCAATGCTGCGACGCTGCCTCTGGTCGCAGTCAGTGCCTTTGACGCACCCATCAAGACCATGCCAGAACTGCTAAAAAAAGCGCGCAGCAAACCGGAGGCAGTGAGCTTTGGGTCTTCAGGCAACGGCGGATCCGGTCACCTCGCGGGCGAGCTGCTGGCAACGCTGGCCAAGGCAAAAATGCTGCACGTGCCCTACAAAGGCAATGGCCCTGCGCTGCTGGAAGTGATGGCAGGACGGGTGGACTTCATGTTTTACCCGGTGATCGGCATTGCCGAAAACGTCGCCGCCAAGCGCATCAATATTCTGGCCGTAGGAACCGCGAAAAGACTGCCCCAGTTTCCCGACACACCGACGATGGCAGAGGCTGGTTTTCCCGGTTTTGAAGAAACAGCGCCGTGGGTGGGTCTGCTGGCGCCTGCCAAAACGCCTGCGGCCGTCGTCAACCGCCTGAATGACGCCATGTTGAAAGCGCTGGCCAAACCGGAGGTGCGGGCTCAACTTGAGAAGCTGGGTGCCGTCATCGTCGGCGACTCGCCGGCCCAATTCACGGCGTACCTCAAGCGCGACTATGACCGCTGGGAAAATGTCATCAAGACAGCGGCTATCAAGGCTGACGTCAATTGAGTCCTACTGGGGTGAACCCGTTTTCGCGTCGCATTTAAACCGGACCACCCCGTGCCATTGAACGTCGTCAAAGCCTATTCGATTGAAGACCTTCGGCGTGCTGCAAAACGGAGGTTGCCTCGGGCCGTCTTTGATTTTTTTGACGGCGGCGCTGAAGACGAAGTGACTTTGCGGGACAACCAGGCGGCCTACAAACGCACGCGACTGGTCCCGAAGGTACTGACCGATGTCTCGTCGATTGACACCAGCACCCGCATACTCGGCCAGCGGGCTGAACTCCCGATGGCGATTGCACCTACCGGCGCGGTCGGCTTTGGCTGGCGCGGTGGCGACATTGCCATTGCACGTGCTGCGGTGGCAGCGGGCATCCCCTACACGCTGTCAAGCACGGCCACCGCATCGATTGAGCAGATCGCCAACGCAGCACCCGGACGGCTCTGGTTTCAGGCTTACATCCTGCGCAACAAGCCGTTTCTTGCCGCGTTGATAGAACGGGCCCGCGCCGCCGGTTACGAGGCGCTGGTCATCACCGTTGATCTGCCGGTGGGTGGCAAGCGGGAGCGGGATTTTCGCAACGATTTTTCTGTGCCATTCCGCTTTACACCCCGTAATATTTTCGACTTTGTGCAACACCCCGGCTGGCTCTCCAGCATCATCCGCCACGGCATGCCGGTGATGGAAAACCTGGTGGGTCTGGACGCGCAGGCGACCAACGCCACGGCGATTGCTTCCTCGGTGGGCCGCAACTATGACCCCGGCTTCAATTGGGATGGCCTGCAAAAAATCCGCGACAACTGGCCGCGCAAACTGATCGTGAAGGGCATTCTCGGAACCGCAGACGCGGTGCGCGTGGCGGCCATGGGCTGCGATGCGGTGGTGGTGTCGAACCATGGGGGCCGTCAGCTCGATGGGGCGGTGGCGACGCTGGATGCGCTGCCTGGCATCGTGCAGGCGGTCAACGGTGCCATTCCAGTGCTGCTGGATGGCGGCGTGCGGCGTGGCAGTGATGTTTTCAAAGGCCTGGCAATGGGTGCCCAAGGTGTCATGCTGGGACGCGCCACGCTCTACGGCGCAGCGGCCGCCGGAGAAGCCGGTGCCAGCCGTGCGCTGGCCATTCTGAAAGACGAGCTGATTCGCACCATGCAACTGTGCGGTGTGCGTTCCATTGGCGAGACAGATACTTCCCTGGTATTCAGCGAAGGCGGCTTGCAATGCCAGGCAGTGGGCGATCCGGGCCTCAGGCCTTCGCCAAGGTAGCCATTGGGGTTGCATCAATGCGGTCCATGCGCGCGCGGGTGCTGCCCTTGGCAATGATCTTGCCAGTCCTCAAATCCCCCGGCCAGATGCCCGACGCCGAGGGGTTGGAAAAAAACCAAAGGTCGGGGATTGCAGGAATCACTGAATCCGTCATTGGATGGAAAGTTTTGATTTTATACGTATTTAATAGCAAACAATTTAGATATTACAAGGGCTACAGACTTATTATGCTTGAAAAATGCGAATCGTGAGCGGGTCCAAGGCCTGCTGGCGGGCAACGGCATTCCGGAAGGAAGGGTCAACGCGGTGCCCGGAGCGCGTCGGCCACATCGGACACATCGGCCTGTACCGCGACCCGAAAACGCGGGTGGCAGTGGCGTATTACTTCAAGATGTTCAAGATGTGTAAACAAAGTGTTGACATCTTCTGCGTCGCGGTGCAACAATTCGCGCATCTCAACTTTGGAGCCGCGTTCGTGGACAGTGCCAGTTTATGCAGTGATAAAAAGCGCGCCCTGGTGGCCGCTGCGCACTCGGCACCCTAACGCCCTTATGGGCTGGGGGTCAAGAGTGGACCCGCAGCCCTCACAGACGTCCCTGCGATGACTCTCCGAGCATCGCGAATTCGTTAAAACACCAGGCTCCTTGCCGTCGCTGAACCCCAGTCTCCAGGGGCAATGTCGTGCAAAAACGGCGCTTGCCCGCGTGGCTGGGAAATTCCAGCATTGTTCGCCCAGGCGGCCCTCACACGCCCAAGGAGTCACGTCATGCCCTGCGCAAATATTGAACGTCCGCATAACTACAACAGCGGCGTAGCGTATCTACACGCCTGCATGCCCCGAAAACGCGGGCCTGTCGATCACGGTTTGGCCGGTACGCTAAATGGTCGATAGGCCTTCAATGATGCTGCCTTCAACTCAAGCCCGCTTTCCCTTGCGGTAGTGGCAGTGGCTCTTATGGCCGTAATCCATCGCAGCTCAAGTTATCCAGACGAGCACTCATAAGAAAATAAGGCGCGGATTCTCGCCTTGCAATCGAACTGCGTCAGCTTAAAAAAACAAGAGAATTTCACGTGAATAACATTTTCAAAAACTGGTTTAGTGGCTTTTTGCGTGATCGACGATCAACGCGGCTGTTTGGCCGTCGTGCATTGCTTGACACAGTGGGCGCGCAAGGGCAGGCGGGGGCGATACCCGAAAGCCTCAGCCGGGACCTCTTGAAGGCCGCTCGGGACGATATACCGGCCGCCTTGCTGCGGTTTGAGTCGCACGAAGATGGTCTGAGCACACCCGAGGCCAGCGAACGTCTGCTGCACGTTGGACCTAACGAGGTGGAGCACGAAAAACCCTTGTCGTGGTGGCTCCATCTTTGGCATTGCTATAAAAATCCATTCAATCTGCTGCTGACAGTGCTGGCCGTGGTGTCTTACATCACGGAAGACGCCAAGGCCACCGTCGTGATTGGAACCATGGTCCTGCTCAGTACCATCATCCGCTTTGTGCAGGAGGGGCGCTCCAACCGCTCTGCCGCCCGGCTCAAGGCCATGGTAAGCAACACCGCAACCGTGATTCGCCGGGACATTGGCACCGAGGCCGCTGAAGTCGCTGAAAAATACTTCAAAGCGTTTTTGCACACCAGAAGGCCGCCCCAACGCGCCGAGATACCGATAAGGGAACTGGTGCCGGGCGACCACATTGTGCTGTCGGCAGGCGACATGATTCCCGCCGACTGCCGCGTGATGACCGCAAAAGATCTTTTTGTGGCGCAAGCGGCCATGACTGGCGAGTCATTGCCCGTTGAAAAATTTGCCGACCGTCGAGGCCAATGCGACGGACCGCTGGAACAAAGCAATCTGCTTTTCATGGGAACCAACGTCGTCTCTGGCGCTGCAACCGCCCTGGTGGTGTCAACTGGCAACAGTACCTATTTTGGCACGTTGGCCACGCGCGTCACGGCGAGTGACCGCGCGCCCACGGCCTTTCAGATGGGTGTCAACAGCGTCAGCTGGCTGCTGATTCGCTTTGCGCTGGTGATGGCGCCCATCGTGCTTCTGGTCAACGGTTTTACCAAGGGCGACTGGACCGAGGCTTTCCTGTTTGCGTTGGCTGTTGCCGTGGGCTTAACCCCAGAAATGCTGCCCATGATCGTGACCTCCACCCTGGCCAAAGGCGCGGTGATCCTGTCGCGCAAGAAAGTGGTCGTTAAACGGCTGGATGCCATTCAGAACTTTGGCGCCATGGACATCTTGTGTACCGACAAAACCGGTACCCTGACACAGGACAAAATTGCTCTGGAGCGGCACACCGATGTGTTTGGCGCCCCGTCTGACGAGGTGCTGAAATTCGCTTACCTCAACAGCCACTACCAGACCGGCCTGAAAAACCTGCTTGATCGCGCAGTGCTCGAACATGTGGAGCTGCAAACCGAATTAAAGCTTGAGCAGGATTACCGCAAGATCGATGAAATTCCGTTTGACTTCGAACGCCGACGCATGTCGGTCGTGGTGTCGGAGCGCGACGACCACCATGAACTCATCTGCAAGGGCGCCCTGGAAGAAATGCTGGCGGCCTGCACCCATGTGCGCATCGAAAGCGACCATGGTCCCCAGGAAGTCCTTCTGGATGAGGGCATGCTCGCACGGGTACAGGAAGTAACCCGTGAACTCAATGGGGACGGTTTGCGCGTGGTCGCAGTGGCGATGAAAGAGATGCCGTCCAGCCAGACCACTTACTCGGTTGTTGATGAGGCTGCGCTGACGTTGATTGGCTACGTCGCATTTCTGGATCCACCAAAAGAAAGTTCTGCACCCGCGCTCAAAGCGCTGGCTGACCACGGCGTGACCGTCAAAGTTCTCACTGGGGACAATGAGCTTGTGACGGCACGTGTCTGCGGCCAAGTTGGCCTGGCAGTAGGCAGCGTATTACTGGGTCCTCAAGTCGAGCGCATGAGCGATGACGCGCTGGCGCACGCCGTTGAGGTCCACAATATATTTGCCAAGCTAACACCTCTGCACAAGGAGCGCATCGTGCGCGCCCTGCGTGCAAACGGCCATGTGGTGGGTTTTATGGGTGACGGGATTAACGACGCGCCCGCGCTGCGCGCGGCTGACATCGGTATCTCGGTCGATTCGGCAGTGGACATTGCCAAGGAAGCGGCCGACATCATTTTGCTGGAAAAAAATTTGATGGTCCTGGAGGAAGGCGTGATCGAAGGACGCAAGACCTTCAACAACATGCTCAAGTACATCCGCATGACGGCGAGCTCCAATTTCGGCAATGTATTTTCGGTTTTGGTGGCCAGCGCTTTTCTGCCTTTTTTACCCATGCTGCCACTTCAGCTGCTGGTTCAAAACCTGCTGTACGACGTGTCGCAGATTGCGATTCCATTTGACAATGTAGACGAGGAGTTAGTCAAAAAGCCGCTCAAATGGAACCCGGCAGACATTGGTCGCTTCATGGTATTTTTTGGACCCGTCAGCTCGGTGTTTGACCTGACGACCTACGCGCTGATGTGGTGGGTGTTCAAGGCCAACACTGAAGCGCAGCAGTCGCTTTTCCAGTCCGGCTGGTTCATTGTCGGTTTGCTGACGCAAACATTGATCGTGCACATGATCCGCACGCCAAAGCTTCCGTTTATCGAAAGTCGTGCCGCGCCGGCGTTGATATTCATGACGGCTTTAATCATGGTGGCTGGCATCTACCTGCCCATGGGTCCCCTGGCCGAATATTTCAAGCTGCAAGCATTACCTCTGTCTTACTTTCCATATCTGATTGCCATCCTGATTGGCTACCTTGTACTGACGACAGTCATGAAGCGTCTGTACATTCGCAAGTTTGGATGGCAGTAATGCCGCGCTGGAGCAAATATGGAAGCCATCAATAACTTGAACCAAAGTTCGCTGCTGAACATCGTTTTCTGTTTTTTTGGCATCGTAAATAAATAAAAATATCAATTGCCAGGATAGTTAGCTATGCTTTTTGAAGCATGAGAAATCAGCCTGAGTTGAAGCAAAAGCTTAGTTCCGCGTGGCCGCTTTTAGATGAGCGAACGCGGCACCTTGTGGCCGCCAATGAGACCGCGAGTTTGGATTTTGGAGGAATTTCCATGGTGCATCGCGCGTGCGGGTTGTCGCGAAGATCCATCGCACAAGGCATCCGGGAAAATCAAGAAGGTGCAGTGCCATTGTCGGGACGCATCCGACGGGCAAGTCCCTGGCGCAAGGCCTTCCGGTGATATCAATGGACACAAAGAAGAAGGAGCTTATCTGCAATTACGCCAATGCCGGCCAGCAATGGCTTGCCGCCAAGCAGCCGAACCAGGTTCAAGGTCACGACTTCCCCAGCCCGCAAGTTCCTCGCGCCTATCCATATGGGATCCATGATCTCGCACGCAACTCTGGATTTGTCAATGTCGGGACTGACCATGACACTGGAGAATTTGTGGTGGCATCCATTCGAGGTTGGTGGCACCATGAAGGAAAGAAGATCTATCCGGCTGCGGCAAAGCTAATGATTACTGCCGACGGTGGGGGAAGCAATGGGTCACGGCTGCGGCTTTGGAAGTTGGAGCTGCAAAATCTTGCCGATGGAACAGGACTGTCCATTTCGGTCTGCCATTTTCCTGCGGGCACCAGCAAATGGAACAAAATCGAACATCGGCTGTTTTCCTTCATCACATCAAATTGGCGTGGCGAGCCGTTGCGTGACTACGAAACGATCGTCAATCTCATCGCCAGGACTACGACGGTGAAGGGACTCAAAGTGACGTGTAGATTGGATCGCCGGAAATATCCCACCGGGCGCAAGATCAGCGACGAAGAAATGGAGCGCATCAA
>JANMVO010000525.1:0-6506 GCA_031392805.1 Rhodoferax sp.
ACTTTCTTCTGGGTGAGCGAACTGGGCATGTTTGCCGGCACGGTGGCGTATGTGAATGCGGGCACCGAGATTGCCAAGATCACGTCACTGCGCTCGGTGCTGTCGCCGGGGCTGATTGGCTCGTTTGTGCTGCTGGGTTTGCTGCCGCTGCTGGTTAAAAAAGTATTGGACTATGTGAAGCGCCGCAAGGTCTATGCGCGCTGGAACGCCGTGAAACCCAAAACCTTTGACCGCAATTTGATCGTGATTGGCGCTGGCGCGGGCGGCCTGGTATCGGCCCTGATTGCCGCCGCCGTCAAGGCCAAAGTCACCCTGGTAGAGGCCCACAAAATGGGCGGTGACTGCCTGAATTTTGGCTGTGTGCCCAGCAAGGCGCTCATCAAAAGCGCCAAGCTGGCCAACCAGATGAAGCACGGCGCAAAGTATGGTCTTACCGATATGCAGGCGGTGTTCAGCTTCAAGGCGGTGATGCAACGCATCCACGCGGTGATTGCCGAGATTGCGCCGCACGACAGCGTGGCGCGTTTCACGGGTCTGGGTGTCGAGGTGTTGCAAGGTTACGCAAAAATTGTGAACCCGTGGACGGTGGAGATCGCGATGGACGATGGAACAACGCGCACGCTGACCAGCCGCGCCATCGTTATCGCCGCTGGTGCCCAGCCGTTTGTGCCACCCTTGCCTGGCCTGAACGATGTGGGTTACGTCACCAGCGATACTTTGTGGGACGAGTTCGCCAAGCTTGACACCATTCCAAAACGCATTTTGGTGCTGGGCGGTGGCCCGATTGGCTGTGAGCTGGCGCAGAGTTTCCAGCGCCTGGGCGCACAGGTCATACAGGTAGAGATGACACCGCGCATCATGATTCGCGAAGACAGTGAAGTGTCCGAACTGGCCAAGCAGTCTTTGCAAGCTGATGGCGTGCAGGTGCTCACCGGGCACAAGGCTTTGCGCTGCGAGGCGTCACCCTCACCCCAACCCTCACCCCCACACTCTCCCGGCGGGCGAGGGAGCAAGACTTACGGCCCCGGAGTGCTGGTTGCAGAGCATGAGGGCAAGGAAATCCGCATTGAATTCGATGCCCTGCTGTGCGCGGTGGGGCGTGTGGCGCGCCTGTCAGGCTATGGGCTGGAAGAACTTGGCATCCCTACCAACCGCACCATCACCACCAATGAGTATCTGGAGACGATCTATCCCAACATCTATGCAGCAGGCGATGTGGCGGGGCCCTACCAGTTCACCCATACCGCTGCACACCAGGCCTGGTATGCGGCCGTCAACCCGCTGTTTGGCGCGTTCAAAAAATTCAAGGTCGATTATTCGATCATTCCCTGGGCCACCTTCATCGATCCCGAGGTCGCCCGTGTCGGCCTGAACGAGCAGGAGGCCAAAGAAAAGGGCATTGCCTATGAGATGGTGAAATTCGGCATTGACGACCTGGACCGCGCTATTGCCGACAGCGAAGCGCACGGGTTTGTCAAGGTGCTGACGGTGCCCGGCAAAGATAAAATCTTGGGCGTGACGATTGTTGGCACGCATGCCGGCGACCTGCTGGCTGAGTATGTTCTGGCCATGAAACTCGGCGCGGGCATGAACAAGATTTTGGGAACCATCCACACCTATCCCACTCTAGCAGAGGCCAACAAATACGCTGCCGGAGAATGGAAGCGTGCGCACCAACCCAAACAATTGCTTGAATGGGTGGCTAAATATCACACTTGGAGAAGAAATTGAAAATGACATCACGCACTTCTACAGACAAAACCATTTCAATGACATCACCTTCGACATTGCCTGTGACATCAACTGCACCATCAACCATGACAACACATTTCCTCAATCGCAGAATTGCTATATGTTCAATAGCTTGTTATACAATGCTGACAAGGGCTGGAGCCTCATTTGGCCAACTTTCCAGCGGTTTTGACCACCAATACGCCGCGTGGGACGCATTGCTGAAAAAACACGTCAAGTGGCTGCCTGACAACAAGCAGTCGCGCGTCAACTACAAAGGTTTTGTGACTGAGCGGGCCGAGCTGAAAAAGCAGCTCGATGCCTTCAGCGCCGTGCCCAAGGCCGAGTTTGACAAATGGCCGCGCGGGCAGCAAATGGCGTTTCTGATCAACGCCTACAACGCGTTCACCATTGAGCACATCCTCTCTAAATACCCCAACCTCAAATCCATCAAAGACCTGGGCTCCATCGTCTCGTCAGCCTGGAAAAAGAAGTTTTTCACGCTGTTGGGCGAAGAGCGCAATCTGGACTGGATCGAGCACGAGCAGCTCCGGCCCCGCTACAGCGAGCCGCGCATCCACGTGGCCGTCAACTGCGCCAGCATCGGCTGCCCCGCGCTGCCGCCCGAGGCTTTCACCGCTGCCCGGCTGGAGGCCCAGCTGGAAGAAGGCATGGTCCGCTTCATGGGCGACCACACCCGCAACCGCATGGCCGATGGCAAGCTCGAAGTGAGCCAGATTTTCAAGTGGTTTCACGAAGATTTTGAGAAAGGCAACAAGGGTTTCTCAAAACTCGAAGACGTGTTTGCCAAATACGCTGACCAGTTGACCGACGTGCCTGCTGACCGTGAGAAACTGCACGCAAAAGCGGTTTCTATTTCGAACCTTGAGTACGACTGGTCACTCAACGACTTGGGGCGTTGAGATTTTTTATTGCCTTGAAACTCACGGGAGTTGAAGCATGGACGCCGGATGCGCTTGCCAACCAATCCGGACCAGCATATTTTCCTGATCGTTTCAGGCCGTCAAAATGATGGGCTCCAGCGCATCACCCAGCGCCAGAATCCTGCCAATCGCCACTGTCTTGGTGTAGCCCAGCGCGCGCAGCGCCGTAATGCAGGCGTCCACCCGGTCTGCCGGTACGCTGGCCAGCAGGCCACCCGCCGTCTGCGGGTCAAAAATCAACGGGTAGCGCGGATGCTTGACCATCGCTTCCTGGTTGCGCAGCGCGCGGCGCAAACGCACGTTGGCGCTTTGCAGTGAGCTGACGATGCCCGCTTTGACGCACTCTTCTGCGCCGTCCAGCAGAGGCAGGCTTGAGAGATTCAGCTCGGCATCCACGCCGGACGGGCGCGTCATCTCCACCAGGTGGCCCAGCAGACCAAAGCCGGTCAGGTCAGTGCAGGCGGTGGCACCGTACTCGGTCAGGCACTTTGCGCCCAGGCGGTTTGAGATGACCATGGATTTCAGCGCGGCGTCGATCCAGCGGCCCTTGGCGGCAAGGCGGGCATGGGCGGCGAACAGCGTGCCGGTGCCAATCGGTTTGGTCAGGATCAGCACGTCGCCCGGCTGCATGCCGTTTTTGCGCAGAATTTTGGAAGGGTCGTCGTCAATCAGGCCATTGACAGCGAAGCCCAGCGCCAGCTCTTTGCCTTCACCGGTGTGCCCGCCCACCAGAGCGCAATTGGCTTCATTGAGCACCTCCATGGCGCCGGTCATCATTTGAAACAGCACATCTTCGGTTTTTGATTCCAGCCCCGGCGGTACAGTGACGACTGCTGTGGCCGATTGTGCCTCGGCCCCCATGGCCCAAATATCGCCCAGCGCGTGGTTGGCCGCCACCTTGCCAAAGATGTAGGGGTCGTCGATGAACGAGCGGAAAAAATCAACCGAATGCACCATGGCCTTGCCGGGGGGCACCCGCACCACTGCGGCGTCGTCGGGGTCTTTGAGGCCAATCAGCACGTCGTCGCGGTCCACCGGGTGCAGATTGCTCAAGGCGCGTGACAGCACCGTGGCACCCACTTTGGCACCGCAGCCACCGCAGCGCATGGCAATGGCCGAGATGGCTTGCAAGGATTCTTCCTGGCTGAGCTTGACGTTGGCCTGGGGTGACGTATTGCCGCGCTGTGCGCTGGCGTCCATGTCAGGAAAATCCTGAAACTTGGCCATAAAGCGGCGGTCCACCCAGTCTTTCCAGCGCCAGACCCAGTCGCCCGAAAAGCCCAGCCAGCCGCGCGACGCCACGGCGTGCTTGTCGCCGGTGCTGATGAGGGCCAGCCAGGTGCGTTGCGGTTGATAGGCGGCCAGTGGCACGCCTTGCACCGCGCGACGCAGATTCTCGGTCAGTGGCGGCCCCTGGCGCACCGCAAACACGCCGGCTTTTTCCAGTTTGAAGTTGACCATGCTGGCAATGTCGCCGGCCGCAAAGATGTTGGAATCGGTGACAGTTTGCAGCGTGTCGGTAACCTGGATAAAGCCCTCGCCGTCCAGCGCCAGCCCGGTATCTTTCAGCCACGGCGCGCCGCCTGCCCGGGTGACCCAGACAATCTCATCCGCTTGCAGCACCTCGTTTGAGGCCGTTTTCAGGCTGCCAGCGCTGACCTGGCTCACAGCGGCGTTGCGGTGCACCACGACACCGCGTGCGGCCAGCACGGCGTCAAACCGCTTGCGCACACCCGCGTTGTGGGTGGGCAAAATGTCGGCCCGGTCGGTGAACAGGTGAAACGCCAGTTCGTCCGGGTTGCGCCCCAGAGCCCGCAACTCATTGCGCAAGCGCCATTGCATGGCCAGCAGCAGCTCGACGCCGCCTGCACCTGCACCGACTACGGCAATGGTGGTCTTGCCGGGGTGTTTCTGCACGCGGTCCAGCAAAGCCAGCCAGCGGTCGTTAAAGCGCTGAATCGGTTTGACGGCCACTGCGAATTCCGTAGCGCCCGGCACATCCGCCAACTGTGGCGTGGAGCCAATGTTGATGGACAACTGGTCATACGGCACCGGTGGGCGGTTGCGGCACAGCACCTTGTTGTTGGCGCGGTCCAGGCCAATCACTTCGTCCCGGTACAAACGCGCCCCGGCAAACACCGCCAGGCGGCTCAAATCAATGTGCACCTCGTCATAGTCGTAGTGCCCGGCCACATAGCCGGGCAGCATGCCGGAATAGGGCGTGTGCATGTCGGTGCAGATGAGCGTCAGGCGCACGCCGGGCACTGGCTTCATGCCAACGCGCTTCAGCACGCCCACATGGCTGTGGCCACCGCCGACCAGCACAATGTCTCTCAGGATGGGTTGCTCAGGCTGCTGCATGGGTTGTTTTCATCGTTTGTTTGCGTGTGGGATCATCAATTCCTGCACCATCCCAATCAGTGCAGCCTGTTCGGTTCGGGGTGCAAATAAAGGAGCACGCTTGGCACAAACGGCTTGCAACTGCGGGTACAGGGAATCGCTGGCATTCAAGGTTGCTGTGGCTTGATCGTGTCGGCAGCGCACCAGCAGGCCAGCCAGCGCCTGCGCGTCTCCATGTGCAAAGAAGCCCGGGTAATTTTGCCCCAGCATGCCCACGTTGCCTGCGATTTTGGAGGCCAGCACCGGCGTGCCGCTGCACACCGCTTCCATCACCACATGGGCGCCGCCTTCCATGCTGCTGGCGTGCACCAGCACGTGCGCTTGCTGGATGTGGCGTCGCGTCGCCTCGTGCGCCATGCCGCCCAGCCAGCGGTAATTGGGGCAGGCAGCGGCGGTCGCGCGGGCCTGGTCGCCCAGGGTGGCGTCCAGCGGGTCGCCAATATGGTCGATCAAAATGTCGGGGTGATGCAGCAGCCGCCGCGCCGCTTCAAACAGTGTTTGCGGTGATTTTTCATCGCGCAAATGGCCCACCATCAAGGCCCGCAAATGCCGTTGCGGTTTTTGCAGTGCCTGGCGCGACGTGGTGGACTGGAAAATCACGCGGGCCTTGGAGCGCAGCGCTGCGGGCAATGCATCAGGCCCGCACTCCTGCAGCACCACAAGCTGGCGTGCAAAACCGAGTGACGCCTGTGCCGCCGGGTCGCTCTGGATATCGCGGTACAGGTCGGTGCCCGTGAGCACCACGGCCAGGCCCGGTGCATTGGCTGTTGCATGCCGTGCCGCAGCCCACGCTGCGATGGAATCAGCCGAGCGGCGCGCGTGCAACGCCAGCATCACGTCAAACGGTTCGCCATTCCACATTTGTGCAATGGTGGTGTCGAACACGGGGCTCAGCATGCGCGACCAGCGCCACGCGGTTTGCCAGTTGCCATTGTTGGCGTTGGCAAGCGCAGGGCTGATGATCAGGACACGGGGCTTGTTCATGGGAAAATTCGGGGTTTGAATTTGGGGTCTGTCACCCGGCATGACGACTGCGGTGCGTCGTTTGAGAACCGTAAACCTTACACCGGAATTCACCGATGTATCCGCCGTGCAAGAGTGCAGGCTTTCGAGTCTAATCTGAAATCCTTTTTATCCTTTCAGGAGCTTCCCATGGTCAGTTTTTCCCCATCCCGCACCTTTCGCGCCATGATGACGTGTGCCGTCATGCTGTTTGGCTCGTTATGTCACGCGCAGCAAGTCTTCAAAGTCACCGCCATCCCGGACGAGTCGCCGACTGAGCTGGCGCGAAAAGCCGAACCCCTGGTGAAGTACCTTGAAAAGACTTTGGGAATGAAGGTTGAATTTACACCAGTGACCGACTACGCCGCGTCAGTTGAGGCGCTGGCCAACAAGCAGGTTGACATGGCCTGGTACGGCGGCTTTACCTTT
>JANMVO010000554.1:0-7182 GCA_031392805.1 Rhodoferax sp.
GGTTCGGCCGGCACGGGCACCATCACGCACGTGATCCCGGCGCAACTGCTGCAGACCGCCGGCCTGAATGCGGTGCACATACCGTACAAGGGCAGCGCCCCGGCACTGATCGATTTGTTCGGTGGCCAAATCCAATTTGCGGTGGACGCCATGAGTTCCGCCCTGCCCTACATACGGGACGGTCGCGTCCGGGCTCTGGCAGTGACCAGTAAAGAGCGGATTGCGGCGCTGCCCAATGTACCTACCGTGTCTGAAAGCTGGATCAGCGGTTACGAAGCCAGCGCATGGCAAGGACTGCTGGTGCCAACGGCGGTGCCGGCACCGATTGTGGCAAGACTGAATCTGGAAATACTCAAAGTGCTGGGCATGCCGGAAGTTCGCGCCCAGATGGCCAGGCAAGGCACCGATCCGCTGGGCAGTACACCCGAGGCGTACAACGCCTTCATGCGCGCAGAAATTGACCGCTGGTCCAAGGTGGCGCGCGCTGGCAGCATCACGCTTGAATAAACCTGTCGAATTGCAGGCAGGCCAACTTCAGCGCTTGTTGCTGAAAAATTCGCTCATCAATCTCGATGCAGTGAAAAAAGAACTGCTGACCATGATGATCAGAAGCTTTGCACGCACGCCTGCCAAGTGGCTGACGCATTGAGCATCACGGCACGTGGAGAAGAGACTTTTTGAAGATACTCAAGGAAGCCCGGATTTATTCATTGTGGACTCGTGGCGCTTGGGTTGGGAGGGGCTGCAAGGCGGTTCGGGGTTTGACAGCAGGCAGAAATTGCCATAAACCCTGTTTTTCGTTAAAGTCTTGGTGACCGTTGGCATCTCATTGGCATCTCATCAGCATTTTTTAGGATGGAAGACCATGCAGGATCATTTCAAACAATGTTTTTCTGATACCGTTACCCAACCTGGAGGCCCATCTCAAGAAGCCGATGTGTCGGCACCTGCTGCATTGACTGAGGCAGGGGCAGCGGCAGGAGATCTCAAACAGGAACTTGATCAGGAGCACGCTTCCTTTCTGGGCGATTTGTGGCCCGAAGCGGCGGACGCACAGTGCAGTGAAAGTGCCGCCTTGTTTGCCGGAACCCAGCCTGCACCCTTGAGCGTGGTGTAATTCCATTTCCATTTCCATTTTCATTTTCATTTCCATTTCAATCGGATAGTCGTTGCACCGCCTACTCTCCGATTGAAATGGAAACGGAATAAGCGGCCTCTGGCTTCAGCGCGAATCGGCCAGGAACAAAGCCTGCAGGTCGTTCAGAAAATCAAAGCCCCGTGCCGTGGGCTTGACGCGCGCAAAGTCCCGTTCGATCAAACCCTTGCGCTGCGCCTCTTCCAGCCCTTTTTGAATCGCCGTCATCGACAAGCCGGTACGCTCTGAAAACTGGGGCAATGCAAATCCGTCTTTGAGGCGCAGGGCGTTGAGCATGAATTCAAACGGCAAGTCGGTGCGGCTCACCTCGTCATCCTGCGCAACACAGTGACCCGCCAAGGCCTTTTCCATATACAAGCGTGGCTCGCGAAAGCGCACCTGCCGCACGATGCGGTGGGCAAAACTGAGCTTGCTGTGCGCTCCCGCACCTATGCCCAGATAGTCGCCAAACTGCCAGTAATTCAGGTTGTGAAAGCACTTGTGTCCATCACGCGCATAGGCGGAGACTTCATAACGGTGCAGACCGGTCGCACCGGTCATGTCGGTGATGAGGTCCAGCATGTCGTAGGCCATGTCTTCCTCCGGCAGCACCGGCGGGAACTTGGCAAACCAGGTGTTGGGCTCAATGCTAAGGTGGTAGATCGAGATGTGCGGCGGGCCGAACGCCAGGGCGATGCGCATGTCCTGCGCCAAACCCTCCCGGGTCTGGCCAGGCAGCGCATACATGATGTCCAGGTTAAAGGTGTCAAACGCCTGGGCAGCCTCTTCCACCGCCGCGATGGCCTGCGCCCGGTCATGCACGCGACCCAGCGCCTTGAGATGCGCGTCGTTGAAGCTTTGCACACCCACCGACAGCCGGGTCACGCCTGCGCCTCGAAACGCCCGGAACCGGTCTTTCTCAAAGGTGCCGGGATTGGCTTCCAGCGTAATTTCACAATTTGGTTCCAAGCGCAAGCGCGCCCGCATGTCACCCAGCAGCCGGTCAATGGCCTGGGGAGAAAACAGGCTGGGCGTGCCGCCGCCAATGAAGATGCTGTGAATCGTGCGCCCCCAGATGAGGGGCAAGGCGGCTTCAAGGTCGGCAACCAGAGCATCGAGATAACGCTGTTCAGGCAGCGCCGCCGGATTCATCTCATGCGAGTTGAAATCGCAGTACGGGCATTTTTTCAGGCACCAGGGCAGATGCACATAGAGCGACAGCGGTGGCAATGCTGCAAGTTGCAGTGTGCCAGGGCGCAGGTAGTGCTGGACGTCGCGCACAGGTGCGTCGCTGGCCACCTTGTCAGGCTGCTCCTGCAATCGAATCGGAATCATGTTGTCGACCAGCGCTCCCGCATCAGCGCCACCATGGCTCGCGCCGCCCGTCCTCTATGGCTATTGGCATTTTTCACCTCGACTGGCAACTGTGCAAACGTCTGACCGAATTCCGGAATCCACATCACCGGGTCAAAGCCGAAGCCGTTGCGGCCCATGGGTTCACGCGTAATTTCGCCAACCACCCGCCCCACGGCAATCAGTGGCTCGGGGTCCAGCGGGCTGCGCACAGCCACCAGCGTGCTGACCAGGGCTGCCCGCCGATTGGCGATGCCGCGCATTTGCGCCAGCAAGGCGACCAGGTTGTTGTCATCGCTCTTTTCATATCCGAATTGCGTCGCGTAGTAAGCGGTGTCAACACCTGGCAAACCGCCGAAGGCATCAACACACAAGCCTGCGTCATCAGCCACGCTCGCCAGCCCACTGTGCAACGCGGCATGCCGGGCCTTGGCCAGCGCGTTTTCGACAAAGGTACGATAGGGCTCGGCAGCTTCGGGAATCCCCAGATCGCCCTGGCTCAGCAGCTCAAGCCCCAATGGCGCAAACATTGCGTGCAACTCGGCCAGTTTGCCCCTGTTGTTGGACGCTAGCACGATTTTCATAGGTTTTTCGAGTAAAAACAGGCTGTAGACCTTGTACTGTCTCTATAGTTAGCTACTATTTTAATAGTTATTGCCGCTGCATCAGCAGCAACTCGCCAATGCCTTTTTCAGCCAGTGTGAGCAATGCGTTCATCTCGGCGCGAGTAAAAGCAGCGCCTTCTGCGCTGCCCTGCACTTCGACAAAGTGGCCAGCACCGGTCATCACCACATTCATGTCGGTGTCGCAGGTGGCGTCTTTGATGTACTCCAGGTCCAGCAACGGCGTGCCGCGCACCAGGCCTACGGAAATCGCGGCTACCGACGCAATTAGCGGCGAAGCAGTGATCTTGCCCTGGGCCATCAATTTGCTAACCGCGTCCTGCGCTGCCACAAAAGCGCCGGTGATGCTGGCGGTGCGTGTGCCGCCATCAGCCTGCAGCACATCGCAGTCGAGCTGGATGGTGCGTTCGCCCAGCAACTTAAGGTCAAACACGGCACGCATGGAGCGGCCAATCAAGCGCTGAATCTCCTGGGTGCGCCCGCTTTGCTTGCCACGCGCAGCCTCGCGGTCGCTGCGGGTGTGTGTGGCGCGGGGCAGCATGCCGTATTCGGCCGTCACCCAGCCTTCACCGCTGCCACGCTTGTGCAGCGGCACTTTCTCTTCCACCGATGCGGTGCACAGCACTTTGGTATCACCAAATTCGATCAGCACCGAGCCTTCCGCATGCACGGTGTAGCCACGGGTGATGCGAACCGGGCGCAACTGGTCGGCGGCACGTCCGCCGCTTCTGGCAAATTCAGTCATGTTTCAAATTCTGGAACAAAAAAAGCCAGCGTGCAGAACCTGATTAAACCTTGCGGGCAGCCGAGCGCCGTATGGCTGCATTGATCTCGGCGATGGAGCGCTCAATCGCGGCATCGTCCAGGTCCACCTCGCTGGAGATGAACGGGTCTGCCTGCATGGTGGATGCAAACACGCCGTCATGGATGCTGTCGGTAGAAATGCTGGCGCGGGTCGTCTGGAAACTGTCGGGCGTTTCCCACTCAATGGCAATCACCGTGACATTGTCACTGCCGTCACCGGCTCTTTGCAGCGCCTGTTCCACCAGGTCGGGCACGGCCTGCTCCACTGTTTTGGTCCCCAGTTGGTAAACAATGTCGATGTCTGGCAAGCTGCCCCACAGACCGTCGGAGCACAGCAATATCTTGTCGCCCTGCTGTAGCTGAACCGGCCCTGTAATGTCAAAAATCGGCTTGGTTGGCGACCCAAGGCACGTAAACAGAATATTGCGGTTGACGTACGCAGACGACGGAGCACCCACAGCCTTGCCCTGGCGCTGCTCCAGGTAAGAGTGGTCGCGCGTGCGTGCCAGCAACTCGCCGTCGCGCACCAGATAAAGCCTTGAATCGCCGCAATGGACCCAGGTGGCCGATCCATCCTGCATGAGCGCCGCGACGATCGTTGTTCTGGGGGTGTCGACCATGCCTTTGGCAAATGCATAGGCGAGAATGTGCCGGTGAGCAGCCATCAGTGCATTGGTCAAGAATCCGGCAACATCTTCAATGTCAGGCTTGGCAGTTTTCTGGTAAAGCGCTGACATGGCATCAAGCGCCAGCTGGGCCGCGATCTCGCCCTCGGGGTGCCCGCCCATGCCGTCTGCCAGCAAAAAAATCCCAGAGCCGTGGGTGTAGCAATAACCCATGCGGTCTTCGTTCTTTTCGCGGCCTCCTTTACGGCTGAGCTGGAATACTGAAAATTTCATTTTGCCTTGGCGCCATAGCCCGTCGCATCTTTCACATTTTTCCTGGTGTCGGTCACCATCGTGTCAAACTGAAGGCGCACTTTTTCGCCGACAGACAGTTTGGTGTAGCGGCGCTCGCCCTCCCGGCTCAACTCTTTTTGCAGCGCAAATACGGACTGGGGACGCGACAGTGGGTCCAGCGACATGCACCATTCCACCACCTCGATCAGGTTGTCTGAATAGACGCCCCGCAGGCGCGCCAGCGCAATCGCAATGCGGTCTTTTTCAATCCGCTGGGGCGCTTCATTGGGCGGATAACCCTGCATGCAGGCGTAGATACAGGCACCAATGGCATAGATATCAGTCCACGGACCCATCGTCGCGTCCCGGCGGTACATTTCGGGCGCGGCAAAGCCTGGCGTGTACATCGGGCGGATGAAATTGCCTTCTTTGCTCAAGACCTCGCGCGCAGCGCCAAAGTCAATCAGCACGGATTTGTTGTCGTCGGTGATGAAAATATTGGCCGGCTTGATGTCCAGGTGCAACATTTTGTGCTGATGCACGATGCGCAAGCCGCGCAGAATTTCATCGAACAGCGAGCGGATGGTGGACTCACGAAACACCTTTTGCTGTTTTTGTTCGCGCGCCGTGATGATGAAGTCCTGCAAGGCAGCACCTTCCAGGTAATTCATGACCATGTAGACGGTCTCGTTCTCGCGGAAAAAATTCATCACACTCACCACCGAAGGGTGGGAGATTTGCGCAAGGGAACGCCCTTCTTCAAAAAAACTCTTCAGGCCCAGGCGGTACAGCGACAATTTTTCGGGCAGAACCTGGGGCAACAGATCGCCCGGTGCCCGTGATGCCAGAGACGACGGCAAATACTCCTTGACGGCCACTTGCTGGCCTTCGGAATCCATTGCCAGGTAGACAACGCCAAAGCCGCCAGCCGCCAGTTTGCGGACGACGCGGTAACCGCCGATGACGGTATCTGGGGGGAGCGGGGCTGGTTTGACCTTCGACATAAATATAAATTGGGCGTTTTCTGATCCCGCTGATCGCGCTGACCGCATTGATCCGCCAGAACCCGGTTATTCTCACGCCTTCACACAAAAATCGAAGAAGTACGCGATGGCAGTTTACAGCATGACCGGTTATGCCAGTGCCCAGCACAGCAGCACCAATTCCAGCCCGGACAACGACACCAAAAGTGCGCCAGCAAGTCAGCTTGGCCTGGAGATCCGGTCAGTCAACAGCCGGTTTCTGGATCTGTCGTTTCGCCTGCCGGAGGATCTGCGCCAGTGTGAGCCGGCGCTGAGGGAACTGATCATTGGCAAGATCAGGCGTGGCAAAGTAGAGGTTCGGGTGTCCGTTGAGACCAGCACAACCAACGCAATCGCCGACCCAACCCCCAAACTGCTGCAGCGGCTCAACAGCTTGCAAGACAATGTCAAGTCGTGGCTTCCGGGTGCCACACCCTTAAGCGTGGCGGATGTCATCCACCTGGCGGCGGCTGAGCAGTCGTCTGCGCGTGACTGGAGCGACGCCGTTGTGAGGCTCGCAGAAAAAGCCTTGAAAGAGCTGCTTTCAGCCCGCCAGCGCGAAGGTGCACGTCTGGCCACCATGCTGCTGGAGCGCACCGCCCAATTGCGCGCGCTGGCTGGCCAGGCCTTGCCACTGGTGCCGCAATTGGTAGCCCAGCAGCGCCAGCGCTTCATTGCCCGCTGGACCGAGGCGCTGAGCCTTGGTGACAACACCATTTCACCCGAAGCCGCGCAAGACCGGGCGCTGACCGAAGCCACCGCCTTCGCCATCCGCATTGATGTGGCGGAGGAAATTACCCGCCTCAACTCCCACCTGGACGAGATTCAGCGGCTCATCACAAACGGTGGCGAGATTGGCAAACGCCTGGACTTTTTAAGTCAAGAGTTGCACCGCGAAGCCAACACCGTGGGCTCAAAATCTGCCGCTCTGGAGTTGACCCATATCTCGGTGGACATGAAAGTGCTGATTGAGCAAATGCGCGAACAGGTGCAAAACATAGAGTGAGCAGTACGCGGGGGTCAAGGCACTTAACGGGAACTGCCATGAAAAAACAAGAACCGAAGATGCCATTGACGTTGCCAGCAAAATCGGTGGCGCAAAAGCCTGTGCGTTCTGTTGCAACGTCCGCCCACGAAATCCGCCTGATCGGCGGACGGTGGAAACGCAGCAAGCTCAAAGTGTTGGACAAACCCGGCCTGCGGCCCACGCCTGACCGCGTGCGCGAAACGCTGTTCAACTGGCTGGGGCAGGACTTGAGCGGCTGGCGTTGCATGGATGTGTTTGCGGGCACGGGCGCGTTGGGCTTTGAAGCGGCATCGCGCGGCGCGATTGAGGTGCGCATGGT
>JANMVO010000586.1:0-9274 GCA_031392805.1 Rhodoferax sp.
CGCGTGAGTGTTGTGCACTATGACGACGAAGTGGGCAAGCAAAACCTGGAAGTGGTGACGCAATATTTGAAGAAGATCTCTCTGGTTCCTCAATCCCTGGCACTCAAGCGCAATGCTGCCGTGGGCCGGGTAGAAGTGCAGGCGCTGCTGGCCCAGAAGCCCGAGATGGTGCTCAACACCGTACTGTCTGGCGCAGCGGCACAGGTTCAAAAAGAGCTGGCAGGTTTGGGCCGCATGGTGCCTACTTCAAGCCTGTCATTTGTGGGAGCCGATCAATTCATCAAGGCTGCAGGGCCAGTGAGCGCTGGTGTGTCCGTTGCACAGGTGGTGCCCAGCCCAGGTTCTTCTGTGCCAGCCGTGCGTGAATGCGCCAAAGCGCTGGAAGCGGCGGGCAGCAAATCACCCATGAACACCACCCAGCTTGAGGCCTGCTTTGCTGCAAAGATACTGGCCGAGGGGATTCGCCGGGCCAAAAAACCGGTAAACGCGCACTCGGTGTTAGAGGCGCTTTCGGGGCTGGGCACTTATGACCTTGGGGGATTCAAGGTCAGCTTTGCGCCCAACCAGCACCACGGCAGCAAGTTTGTGGAGCTGGCGATGGTGACCAAGGACGGGCGGTTTACACGTTGATTTGCCGGCTGTTGGGCTGATGGGCTGACGGGCTCAGAGGTCGATGCAAGGCTCTTTCAAGGCATCTCGGCAGCAAAGTTCTTGGTCTGCGCCAGCATGCCCCGGCGGATGGCCTTGAACACCGCGCGCGGAAAGTCTAAGGGTAAAAGCGATATCGCCATCGCCATCGCCATGGCCAGTTTGACGCGGCGCGGGCTCACCATGTTGGGCCCGTTGCCAATGATCGGCCAGGCCGACAGTACGTCGTACAACGATGTCAGCCTGAAATCCCCGCCACGCTTCAGAATGATCGAGAAGTTTTTGGCGTTGACAGACGATTCCAAATGCTGAACCAATCCTGCTTGCAACAGCGCTACCATCAAGCCACACCAACGACCGCAAGACCATTCCCATGCAATTCGCTGCCCGCCTTCAAAACGTAGAAACCTCTGCCATCCGCGAGCTCTTCAAGCTGTTGGGCAAGCCCGGCATCATCAGCTTTGCAGGTGGCTTCCCCGACCCCGCGCTGTTTGATGTAGAAGGCATCCGCATGGCGTCTGAGCAGGTACTGGCCACCAACCCCGGCGCTGTGCTGCAATACGGCGCCACAGAGGGCTGGAACCCGCTGCGCGAGGCCTTGAGCGGCCACATGGCCAAGAAAGGTATCGCCGCCAACCCCGAAGAAATCATCACGACCACGGGCAGCCAGCAGGCGCTGGACCTGATTGGCAAAACCATGATCAACCCTGGTGACAAGGTGATTGTGGAAGGCCCCACCTTTCTGGCCACAATCCAGTGTTTTCGCCTGTACGGCGCAGACCTGGTGAGCGCGCCGATTGACGCCGAAGGCGTGATGGTGGACGAGCTGGAAAGGCTCATCATCGAACACAAACCCAAGCTGGTTTACCTCATCCCCACCTTCGGCAACCCCAGTGGTGCCCTGCTGAGCCTGGCGCGGCGCAAACGCGTGCTGGAACTGGCAGCCCAGTACCAAGTGCTGGTGGTGGAAGACGACCCCTACAGCGAGTTGTATTTTGGTGCGCCACCGCCCCCGAGCATGATGGCCATGTCGATTGACGTGCCCGGATCGAGGGAGTGGATTGCCTATTGCGGCTCCTTCAGCAAAGTGCTCAGCCCCGGCCTGCGCGTGGGCTGGATGATTGCGCAGCCCCAGCTGCTGGCCAACGCCGTGATGTGCAAACAGTTCAGCGACGCCCACACCAGCAACTTGAGCCAGGCGATTGCCGCGCAATACCTTTCGCTAAACCGCATGGACGCTGCGCTTGCGCTAGTGCGCAAAACCTATGCCGAGCGCGCCCAGACCATGGCCGATTGTCTGAAGAAGGACCTGGGCGATGCCATCACCTTCAGCCAGCCGCAAGGCGGCATGTTCTTCTGGACGCGCCTGACGGCCCCTGGTGCCGACGCGGCTGAGTTTGCCAAACGCGCGATTGAGAAGCTGGTGGCCTTTGTGCCGGGCGCGCCGTTTTATGCGACGAATTCGGATCGGGCGACTTTGAGGTTGTCGTTTGCGACGGCGGATGTGGGGAAGATTGTTGAGGGCGTGGGGCGGTTGGGAAGGGCGTTGTAATTCTTCACGTTCGTTTCGATATTTTGGTGATGTTCAAACTTTGACTGACCAGTATTTTTTTACATCCAGATAGCTTGCTCTACTGCATTGCGAATCCGGCGAGCTTTGGCAACTCCTATGAGTGGTAGCTGTTGAAGCTCTTCAATCGATACTTTCACGACGTCCTGAACTGTATTGAATCCTCCATCCTTTAGCGCAGCAATCATAAGCTGAGTTAAGCCATATGGGATAGCTTGGTTGACCACCAGTCTTGACACGGGCAGTGACAAGATGTCGAGTGGAATTTCGTCGTGAGGTTCTGGGCAACTGAATTTATTTAATTCGGAATTTGGCGGGTATTCGACAAGCTCTTCATTAGCTACGCTTACACGGAGCAAGGAGGCTATAAGCTCGTAGGACAAAGTACTACCGTGAATGCTCTCAAAAAGTGGCCCCAAGCTCAGGGCGTATCTTGGGCCACGTCCTGACGCGCTTTTCGAGAGCGAGCGAGAGGCCTCTCGTTTTGCAATGAAACCGGTGTATTCAAGAATCTCAAATACCTTGCCAATTCGTTGAACGTGATCCCGGTGAACAATCATGGCGTTAACTTTGCGCTTGCCGCAGTCTTCAAAAATGATTGGAACTACTTTCTCTACAATCGTAAGCATCGGTGCATAAGCACCCAGCTTGGTTTGTAACTCTTCTAGTGCAGGGTATAGGTAGCTGCTAGCCAACCACTTCAATCCTTCGCCAAGGGTTTGCACCGAGATAATCGAATAAGAATCTAAGTGAACACAAAGAGCATTAAAGGCTCGCACATTGCCTAATACCGCACGACCGAGCAATGGTGCCAATATTTGTTCTAGTCTTGTTTCAGATCGGGCAATCAATTTAGGATGCCGAGCTGCCAGTAATGTGTTGAAAAATTCACCAAAATCGGGTGCCCTCTCGTCTCTTTGCGCCTCGACAATTGTCGCGTCGCTGTAAAAGTCAAAGCGAGCGCCAAATTTTGTTACGCCCGGATAAATTGCTGCTTTACACGAAACAATGCTGGAGGAGATGGTTCTGAAGAAATCGAAGAATCCAGCGAGCGACGTTTCTCGGCCAATATGGGCAACGTCATCAAACATCAAAACGATTCGCCGTTGCAATGTAGCTCCCAGTTCGCCCAAAACCTCTTTCAATTCCGCAATAGTCGTTACCGA
Organism: Rhodoferax sp.; assembly: GCA_031392805.1. Lineage (GTDB taxonomy): Bacteria > Pseudomonadota > Gammaproteobacteria > Burkholderiales > Burkholderiaceae_C > JANYCG01. The sequence goes on from JANMVO010000586.1 coordinate 3,385, forward strand.
TTCGAACTGCTCGGGATACTGCATGCCCCTTTCCTTTACCTCCTTTCGAATCAGGTCCGCTACGTACGGAACCAATACCGTTAGGTATTCATCAGCTTTAGCTGCCAGAAGCGGGAAGTGACGAAGGCTGATGTAGGCAGAAAAGGCGGTGGCCTCTTTATGCTTGATTCGCGCGTGCGCGGCCAACATGTAGGCGCTCTTACCGCTACCGCGCGGACCCCTAAGTAAAACGGGTCCAGCGACCAGAAGGCGCCGTATTACCTGCTCGTCTGATTGAGAGAAGAGGTGGTATCGGCCAAACTCTGCGTCAGTGAATTCCTCGGCAGCAAGCCGCACTCCCACATCATCGGACTGAATCATTCATTGCCTTTCGATACGATCTGATATTCCAGTTTTCGCAGCGCAATTAGCGCCGATTCAGTGGGTACTGACCTTGAAAAAAGTGGACTGATGTGAGTTGCTGTCGCCAACAAAAGTATAAGCATGTAGCAATCCTGCATGTGTTGTTGAACAGATGCTGTGTCGAAGGCTGTTCGGTCATCAACGAGGTATTCTGCGTGTACGCCCTTTGAGAGCGTGCTGTAAAGCTGTCCTAGTCGTCCTTTTATCCATTCAAAAGGTTTTTCTTGATTGCTAAGTTCTCGAAGCCACTCAGAACCAGAATTGTCTACATCAGCGAGCCAATTGAGTCCTGGCGATATCGCTACATCCCCATAGTGCCACCCAAGAACACTTCGCTCGACACCTTTTTTTAGGGCTTTGGACTCCCAAGCAGTACCCTCTGGTGGTTTCTCGCTGGGGAAAATATCTCCACTCCAAGAGATAGACGATGCATTCTGACGTCCCGGTTCAAAAGACGTATCACGTTGATTTTTTCTCGCGGCAATCACTCGGAGGGGATCGATCCTCGCCAATAAACCCGTCAGGGATAGTTCAAGGAACTTTCGGGAAAGAAAGGGGAACACAGCGGAAGCGGGCAATAAGGTAGTATTTCCAGCCGCGATCTGAATCTGAGTATGTAGCTCCGCCAAGTCCGACCGAAGACGCTCCACTAAACCGGCGTAGTCGCTATCGACGAAAGCACCAGCTTTTACAGGTGTACCGCATATGAGGTCCTCAAGGCTAGGGCTTAACGTGGTCAGCGGTCGCTTTTTCAACCCCAAGTGCCGTCGACGAAACGGCTTTCCTTTGTTGACCTCGCGAGACTCTGATTTCCTATTTCGTTTCAATCGACTTCCCCTAACAATGCTTTATCACAGTGATACTGAGAACTTCGCGTGGAATGGCGCCAACGCTCGAATAGTCGCCATGGAGATTATCCGTGGCTTTTGGGTGCGCATTGACCTGTGGAGACAATCCTTCAAAGCGTGCAGTACGGCAAGGGGAAGCTATTGAATAAATAGCTGGCCACGCATATCTGGCGGGTATTGGGTGCCGATTTGATACCTAGTTCTTGCTAACTCTCAAACCGGATGGATAGAAAAATCCATTGCATCATGTAGCAGACGCGCCACTTCAATCACGTTTCGCGATACGCGAAACAGCACAAAATGGCGCGGCTTGGCGACTTGCCTGGCTGTTGTGACGCGCTTGCGGCTTGAGGCCAGGTGGTAGGTGCAGATGCCGCCACCGATGTCGTCCCGCTGCCTCACGCCCACACGGTCGGGGTCATTGCGCAGGTCGATCAACGCGGTGGTGATCAGGTTTTCATAGCGGGTGCGCCCAACGTCGCCAAACGCTTCTTGCGTCCACGCCAGTATCTGGGTGATGTCGTCCTGGGCAGGGGTTGATAGTTGCAGGGTGAAGGGGCCAGTGAGCGGGTTGACGGCCATTTCAGGCCAATTTTTTTACGCGAGCAGAACTTGGCAAGGTGGCAGTGGCTTTAGCCTTCAACCCCGCCTGCTGCACAAAGTCCGCAACGTCCTGGTCCGCCTGCAATGCCAGGCTCTCGCCGCGTTCAATGGCGTCAAACCCCAGATCCGCAGCTTTACGCAGCGCCACAAGTTTGGCGGACTCTTCCCGAACGCGGGACTCGAGCAGGCGCAGGCCATCGCGCACCACTTCGCTGACATTGTTGTAGCGGCCACTGGCGACCAGCTGCTGGGTCAGCGTTTCGAAATGCGGGGTGAGGGCGACGCTAGTGGGCATTGGCTTCTCCGGAAAGTAGTAATAGTTATTATACTGATGATTGTTGCTTGTGCAGTAAATGCTTCTTTTTAAATAGCTTATTACGTATAGCTGACAAGGGCTGGAGGCCGATTTAATGCCTAAAAATGTAATTACTCAGCTCAACCCGCAAAGCAAGGCAAAAGCAGACCGAGGCCATGATTTCGGTGCGTGGCAAGGAGCGCTATGTGGTGATGGACGTGGCGCACTATCACTACCTGCGCGAGTGCGAACTGGATGCCGCGCTGGCGCAAAGCCAGGCGGATATTGCAGCCGGGCGGGTTCGTGGTGGACACCGCCGAGCAGCCTATGGCCCGTCTGGAGGCGATGCTGGCTGCCGACAGCGAGGCCGTGGTTGCAAAGCAGCGCGTGCCTCGCAAGCTAGCGGTGAAAGTCCGGCACAAATCCGTCTTCTGATCCATGGTGCAGGCGGCGCAAGAGACGCTGCTGGTAACATGCTTTGAGGCAAGCCCCACTACGGCAAGATCATCTGGGCCATGGTTCGTGTTCACAGGGTGCGGGTTATCGTCTGCGCTCGAAAGGCCAGACGGTAGCCCAAGGACCGCCACACAGGGGATGCTCTTCCCCTGCCCTGCTGGGCGTTGATACTGGGTTGACTGCCTCAAATATTTGTCGCATTCTTCCGATTATGTTCAGGGTCTCTCAATCTGCAGGAGCGCGCAATGGAATATGTCAATTTAGGCAAGTCCGGGTTAAAGGTCAGCCAACTGTGCCTTGGTTGCATGAGTTATGGCGCGCCCGGTAATGGGCGCCAGCCTTGGTCTTTGGGCGAGGACGACTCGCGACCGTTTTTCCGGCGCGCTGCTGAGAGCGGCATCAACTTCTTTGACACTGCCGACGTCTATTCGTGGGGCGCGAGCGAAGAGTTGACCGGTAAATTGATCGCGGAAGTGATGCCGCGGCATCAGGCCGTCATCGCCACCAAGGTCATGAACGAAACCGGCCCAAAGCCTGGCCCCAATGACTCTGGCCTTTCGCGCAAGCACATCATGGATGGCATCGATGCAAGCTTGCGCCGTCTCGGCACCGACTACGTCGACCTCTACATCATCCACCGCTTTGATCGCGAAACGCCGATGGCGGAAACGATGGAAGCACTGCACGACACCGTCAAGGCCGGCAAGGTGCGCTATATCGGTGCATCGTCGATGTATGCGTACCAGTTCGCAAGCCTGCAGCACACGGCGGAAATCAACGGCTGGACCAAGTTTGTTTCCATGCAGAATTTGTACAACCTGGTGTGGCGCGAAGAAGAGCGCGACATGAACGCGTATTGCCAGCAGACCGGCGTCGGCCTCACGCCCTGGGCTCCCCTGGCGGGCGGATTTCTGGCCACCGATTGGCGCAAAACCGGGAATCAGCATTCCGAGCGGGCCAGGTCCGGAAATTCCTACTCCACCAAAACCTATGGCACGCCGCAGGACTACCAGGTGTTTGACGTGTTGGCTCAGGTGTCGGCGCGACTTGCGGTGCCGATGGCGCAGGTTGCGCTGGCGTGGTTGCTGACCCGTCCAGCGGTCAGCGCGCCCATCATCGGCGCGACCAAGTTGCAACAACTCGATGATGCCCTGGCCGCGCTCGAACTGACCCTGTCCACTGCCGACAACCAAGCGTTGACTGAAGCGTATACGCCCAATCGTCAGCTTGGGATGCTGCGTTAACTGTGGTCGTGTCAGTGCCGGTGCCTTGGCGGGGTTTTATCACTGTGTGGCTGGCAGGTTATCAGTCAATAGTCGCGTCCGGCACTTCCGCAAACAACTGCGCCGCGCTGATCTCAAGCGTCACACTGGCCAGCGTTACTGGCTCACCCTTGGCAAACGGATGCAGCACCCACAGCCCGTCTGTGCCTTTGCGATAGCAGTCGGTGCAGCGGGTGTCCAAGTCAATCAGCACGTATTCTTGCAGGCTGGACAGGCGACGGTAGTAGCCAAATTTGAGGCCACGGTCATAGGCGGCGGTGCTGGGTGAAAGCACTTCCGCAATCAGCTTGGGCTCGGACTTGACGCTGGCGTTGGCCATGTCTGACGCGCTGCACGTCACCAGCAGGTCGGGGTAAAAGTACTGATTGGCAGCGGCCACATTCAGTTTCATGTCGCTCATGCAGGTGCGGCAAGGGCCTCCTGCCAAGTGTTGGCGCAACGCAAAAGCCAGGTTCAAGGCTACCGTGACATGCCGGTCTTCAGCCCCCGCCATGGCAAACACTTCGCCGTCAACAAACTCATGGCGCCCGGCTTGTTCTGCCTCCCAGATCAGGTATTTGGCAGCGGTGAAAACCGGTTTTTGTGCAGCGTGTCCCATGGCGGGCTCCGGTGGGTTGGGTCAAGCTCTTATTATGCGGGTGCAGCGCCAACATCGCAGCGCCACAATGACGGATACAACACAAGGAAATTCCATGCCAAAACAAGCAGACCGCAAAGTCGCCCTCATCACCGGCTCGGGCACCGGCGTCGGCGCCGCAACCGCGCTGCTTCTGGCGCAGCAGGGCTACAACGTCCTGATCAATTATTCACGCAGTGAGGCGCAGGCGAAAGACTCGCAGGCTGCTTGCCAGGCGGCGGGGGCCGACACGCTGTTGCTGCGCGGCGATGTGGCGGATGATGCCGACTGCAAGGCGATGGCGCTGGCCGCTGTGGCGCGCTGGGGGCGCATCGATGCGCTGGTCAACAACGCCGGCATCAGCACTTTTACCGGCGCGGCCAATTGGGACGTGCTGGACATGGACACGTTTCAAAGAATTTATGCCGTCAACACCGTCGGCGCGTTCCAGATGGTGCGGGCCTGTGCGCCTCATCTGACGGCGGTGCAGGGGTCGATCGTCAATGTGTCGTCGATTGCGGGGTCGCTCGGCATTGGCTCGTCTGTGCCCTATATTGCGTCCAAGGGCGCGGTGAATGCCATGACGCTGTATTTGGCGCGTGCGCTGGCGCCCGATGTGCGCGTCAACGCCGTTTGTCCAGCCCTGATCACGTCACGCTGGTTTGTCGATGGCATGGGGCAGGAGGGCTTCGAGAAAATGAAAGCCGTGACCGAGAAGAACACGCCCTTGCAGCGGGCCAGCACGCCGCAAGACGTGGCCGAAGCCATCGTCTGGCTGACCACCGGAGCGCGCACCATGACTGGCGAGTTGCTGCTGCTGGATGCTGGCACGCATTTGGGGTCGACACGGATGAAGGCGCCGGGGCGGGCCTGAGGGTCATCACCGCCACGCAGTCCGCAGCCTGCTTGCCTTTGCTTCTGCGTTTGACATAGACTGCAAGGCTTATCCCTTCACACTTCCTTCACATTGACCAGATCCCCATGCAATACCGAAATTTAGGCAACAGCAATCTCAAAGTCTCCGCCCTGTGTCTGGGCGCCATGATGTTCGGCGACCAGACCGCACGCGACGAGGCGCAAGCCATCGTGGCCGATGCGCACGCCAACGGCGTCAACTACATTGACACGGCCGACGTCTACACCCGGGGTGCGTCCGAGCTCATGCTGGGCGAGTTGCTCAAGGGCCAGCGCCACGACTGGGTGCTGGCCACCAAGCTGGGCAACAAGATGTCAGACCGGGTCAATGAAGCGCATTTCTCCCGAAGCTGGATGCTGCGTGAAATTGACGCCAGCCTGGCGCGCCTGCAAACGGATTACGTGGATATTCTGTACATGCATCGCGACGCCAACGGCATGAACCTGGAAGAGCCCCTGCGGGCGCTGGACG
>JANMVO010000662.1:0-9541 GCA_031392805.1 Rhodoferax sp.
TTATTAGGCAGCTTGAAAAAATCCGCCGCACCGCTGGCGTTATGGTGCATCTGCGCGAACAGCTTTTCACGCCACTGCGCCATGCCACTGCCAATGGTGGGAATGACCGTGTCGCGCGACAGGAAATAGCTGGTGGTCATGGTCTCGAACTCGCAGCCCCGGTCCTTGATTTGCGCCAGCGCCTTGGGCAAATTCAGGTCGCTCTTGAAGCCGTAGTTCACCACCACCTGCCAGCAGTTATGCCCCAGTGCCTCAATCTCCAGCCGCTTGTCCAGACTTATCCACGGCACCTCGTGATTGCGCACCGTCACAAACAGGTTGTGCTCGTGCAGGACTTTGTTGTGTTTTAAGTTGTGCAGCAACGCATTGGGCACCGTGCCGGGTGCCGCTGTGAGAAACACGGCAGTGCCTTGCACCCTGACCGGAGGGCTGACAAAGACAGCTTCCAGAAAGCTGCCAAGATCAACGGCGTCAGCGCGCATTGATTGAGCCAGCAATTGGCGCCCCTGCTTCCAGGTTGACATCACGATGTAAAGCGCCACAGCGAGCACCAACGGAAACCATCCCCCTTGGGCAATTTTGACGGAGTTGGATGCGAAAAAAATCAGGTCGACCACAAAAAAGAAACCCGTGGCCGCGATGCACAAGGGCAGGGGGTAGCCCCAACCGTAACGCACTACAAAGAAAGTCAACACGGTCGTGATGATCATCACCAGACTGACGGAAATACCATAAGCAGCCGCCAAAGCCGAAGAAGATCCGAACATCGTCACGGCGACAATCACACCCGCGAGCAACGTCCAGTTGACGGCCGGAATGTAGATCTGCCCGGTATCACGAATGGACGTATGCAAGATGGACAGCCGAGGCAGGAAGCCAAGCTGAATGGTCTGCTTGGTCGCAGAAAACGCGCCCGAAATCAGGGCTTGGGATGCAATCACCGTGGCTGCAGTGGCCAGGACCACCATGGGTAGCAGAGCCCAATTCGGCATCATCAGAAAAAATGGGTTCTCTGCTGCTTTGGGATTCGCCAACACCAGCGCGCCTTGACCAAAATAGTTGAGCATCAGCGCAGGCATCACCAATCCAAACCACGCGATCTGTATCGGCCGTTTGCCAAAATGGCCCATGTCCGCATAGAGGGCTTCGGCACCCGTCAGACACAGGAAGACTGCGCCGAGGGTCAGAAATGCCAATCCGAAATGATCCACAGAAAAGCGCAGCGCATAGAGTGGCGAAACGGCTTTGAGGACGCCCGGATTCAGAATAATCTGATTAATGCCCATCAGTGAAATCGCCAAAAACCACACGATCGTGATCGGGCCAAAAAACTTGCCAATGTCTCCAGTCCCGCGTCTTTGCACCGCAAACAGCAGAACCAAAACAACCAGAGACAGAGGAACCACATAGGGTTTTGCAGCAGGGGTCAGAATTTCAAGGCCCTCAACCGCAGACAATACAGAAATAGCCGGGGTAATGACGCCGTCGCCGAAAAACAAGGCCACACCGAACACGCCGACTACCGTAAGTATCTTGCGCAAACCCTCGTTATCCTTGACCGAAAGCGAGGCTAACGCCAGCAGCGCCATCAACCCGCCTTCCCCGTGGTTGTCAGCCCGCATGATGAGCACGACATACTTTACCGACACGACGACGGTCAGCGCCCAGAAAAACAATGACAGAACGCCTAGTATATTTTCCGGCGTAATGGGCACGTGGCCGCTGACGAAAACTTCCTTGAAAGCGTAAAGGGGAGATGTTCCGATATCGCCGTAAACGACGCCAATGGCACCGATAGTTAGCGCCGTGAGTGACGATTTGGATGCTGACACAAAATCACCCTGTCTTGCGATGGGCAGGGTTCCGTTCATTTGAGAAACGTATTTTGCGCCAGTCCCGGTGCATGGCAAACCGGGTGAAGGGTCTAAACGTCAACTAGGCACAATTTGTTGCACCGCAACAACTCCAACAGACATCAAGCGTACACCTCGGCGTCCGGGTCAGTGGCTTCAAGCTCGTAACTGGCAGCCACCATGGCCAGGCGGCCAATCACGCCGTACATGTAAAAACGGTTGGGGGCACTGGCACCCGGCTTCATGCCGGGCTGGGGTAAGTGCGTACTCTCTGCGAATGCCAGTGGTACAAAGCGAGAGCCCGGTGCGTTCAGGTTCTCATCCACACCGCGCTCGGCATGGATGCGGTAAAAACCACCCACGACGTAGCGGTCCATCATGTAGACGACTGGCTCGGCGACGGCGTCATTCATGCGCTCATGGGTCAGGACGCCCTCTTGAATAATCACATCGTGGATTTGCAGGGCGTCATTGATCGGTCCATTCTTATTTTTGGCATGGCGATTCGCGGCATCCAGGTCTTTCACGTCGCGCACCGTCATGATGCCCATGCCATCGGTGCTGCCGTTGTCGGCCTTGACCACCACGAAGGGCTTCTCGTTGATGCCGTATTCCTTGTATTTTTTTCTGATTTTGGTCAGCAGGGCATCGACATTGCTGGTCAGGCAATCGACCCCCGAACCGTCGGCAAAATTGACCTCGCCACATTTGTCAAACATCGGGTTGATCAGCCACGGGTCCACACCCAGCAGTTTTCCAAATCGCTTGGACACTTCTTCGTAGCTCTTGAAATGCGTGCTTTTGCGGCGCACGGACCAGCCCGCGTGCAGGGGCGGCAGCAGGTACTGCTCGTGAATCTCTTCCAGAATGCCGGGCACGCCGGCAATCAGGTCGGTGTTGAGCAAAATGGTGCAGGGATCGAAATCCTTCACGCCAAGACGGCCTCTTCCACCTCCTTTTTTGCGAATCACGGGCTCCAGCGTCACACTGTCACCGTTGGGCAGGTCAATGGTGGTGGTTTCCTTGATCTCGGGATCGATCGAGCCGACACGCACGTTCATGCCCGCCATGTGAAAGATGCGCCTCAACTGCGCCACATTGCTCAGATAGAAGGTGTTGCGCGGGTGGTTTTCGGGAATCAGCAGCAGGTTGCGCGCCTCGGGGCAGATTTTCTCGATCGCCGCCATCGCGGCCTGCACCGCCAGCGGCAGCATCGCGGTGGTCAAGTGGTTCCAACCGCCGGGAAACAGGTTGGTGTCCACCGGGGCGAGTTTGAAGCCAGCATTGCGAATGTCCACCGAGCTGTAAAACGGCGGCGTGTGCTCCATCCATTCCAGGCGAAACCATCGCTCGATGGCTGGCATGGAGTCGAGAATGCGCTGCTCAAGTTCGTTGATGGGGCCGGTAAGCGCGGTGACGAGATGGGGGACCATGCGGAGTTCTTGAATGAAATAGAGTGGAAAATTCAGGCGGAACTGCGAACATTGGGGCGATCACCCCGCTTGCAAGCTGACTGGCATGCACTTCATCCGCGCAGCTCGCCATTGCCCAACACCACATATTTGAGCGATGTCAGCCCCTCGATGCCAACCGGTCCGCGCGCGTGGAGTTTGTCCGTACTGATGCCAATCTCCGCCCCCAGACCAAACTCAAAGCCGTCGGCGAAGCGGGTGCTGGCATTCACCATCACACTGGCTGAATCGACCTCACGCAAAAACGCCTGGGCGTGCATGTGGTCGCGCGTGATGATGGCGTCGGTGTGGTGCGATGAATACTGGTTGATGTGCCAGATGGCTTCATCCACGCCGGCCACCACTTTGATGCTGATGATGGGGGCCAGGTATTCCTCGTACCAGTCTTGCTCTGAGGCGGCCCGCAAGTTAGCGCCCGCCAGCGGCGCACCTCTCACTTCAACCAGCAGGCCATCTTTAAGTTCCGGCAACTCGCCATGAACCATGCTGTTGTCGCTCTTGATGCCCCCCAGGATTTCCAGCACTTCGGGGTCACAACGCATCTCCACACCCTTGGCGGCGTAGATGGCGGCAATCTTTGGCAAAAATTCTGTTGCCACGCCCCGCGCCACAAGCAACCCTTCGATGGCATTGCAGGGGCTGAACTTATGGGTCTTGGCGTTGTCTGAAATTTGCACCGCCATGTCAATGTCGCAAGGGTCGTCCACGTAAACATGGCAATTGCCATCAAGGTGCTTGATGACGGGCACCTTGGCATCGCGGCTGATGCGCTCAATCAACCCCTTGCCACCGCGCGGAATGATCACATCGACATACTTCCCCATCGTGATGAGTTGGCCAACCACCTCGCGGTCGGTGGTTTGCACCAGTTGCACGGCATCCGTCGGCAAGCCGCTGGACTGAAGCGCCAGCAGGACCAGCAAGGCCAGCGCCTTGTTGGATTCAATCGCTTCAGAGCCACCGCGCAGGATGCAGGCGTTGCCACTTTTGATCGACAGGCTGGCGGCCTCAATCGTCACGTTGGGCCGGCTCTCAAATATCATGCCAAACACGCCAATCGGCACCCGCATCTGCCCCACGCGGATGCCGCTGGGCTGCTGCTTCATGCCAATAATCTCGCCAATCACATCCGGCATGGCAGCGAGTTGCTCGCAGCCCTGGGCACAGATTTCGATGGTCTGGGCGCTCAGCTTGAGGCGGTCTACCATCGGCGCGGCAAGGCCCGCAGCGATGGCACGGGAAATGTCTTTGGCGTTCTCAGCCTGCAGCGCCTGAACGTTGGCCCGCAGGAGTCCGGCTAATTTGACTAAAGCTATGTTTTTAGTAGCCGTCTTCGCCCTAGCCATAAGGGCCGAAGCTGCTTTTGCCTGCTGACCCAGGGTTTGGGCGTACTCGGCGATGTTGAGAGCCGACAAGCCACCCCCAAGCTCAACCGCCCCCTCGGGGGTTAGAGCAACACCTGCAGTGCTCAGCGTAGGGGTAAAAATCTTTGGCGCGTTCATGGGGATATTTTCTCATGGGTGCGGGCGTAGGAGCCATAGCCTGAGCAAACTTGGACTTGATCTGGCTAAAAAATAATATCGTGCATTCGGATCGAATCCAGTTCGGCGAAGCAGGCGGTGGGATGATGCTGAGATGTTGGGAAAGCGCTGCGCCTTCGGCAGAGCCGCCAACACTGCCGATGTGCCGGGGCATGGCGTGAGGTTCAATTTGGCAGGACTTTCTGGTCACGGGTAGATCCCTTTTTTAATAGCTAATTATTCAATATACACAATGGCTATAGGCCTTTTTATATGTCATCCAAGATCAAAAATGCGCAACACCCGCCCCAAGCCCCAGGCGGCCCTGCGCGCCAGTGCACCACTGATGTCGCGCACCGCCGTGCGGCAATGCAAAAATAGCCCCATGCCGCATCCCCCCTCGCCCCCGGCATCACCCCCGAGCCCGCCCGCCCAGCCACGTAACCGCTTGCACGGTCTGACGCTGGAGGCCATCGTGACGGCGTTGGCCGATCATTACGGCTGGGCGGAGCTGGGTGTGCGCATACCGGTGCGGTGTTTCACGCATGAGCCAGGCGTGGCGTCGAGCCTCAAGTTTTTGCGCAAAACGCCCTGGGCACGCGAGAAGGTGGAAGGGCTCTACCTTTTCATGCTGCGCGAGCTGCGGCGTGGGCGCCAGTAGCGGCGAATGGCTTCGTGTCCAATATTTCACAAGGGCTTCCCTAAGCCTTTTTGTGGATCTGCCCAGCCCGGTGCCAAGGGCGCGGAGTGAGCGTTTGCGCAAGCGATGAGCCTGCTCGAAGCAACCCCCAACCCAAGCATGGAAGTTCTCGTGCAGGCCAAGCGCTTCACGCGTTGTCAGTGCCGCCCCGAAACCAGTGGCAGCACTGGCGCCCTCGGAACAAACCGTAAATACTATTATTTATATAGCTAACTATGCAATAAAGACGAGGGCTACAGGTCGTTTTTATCATTTTTTTTGTCTTTTTCCGGGTTTTCAAGCTCGCCTTTCTTGCGCCCCGAAAACATGGTCCACCAGACAATTAATATCAGAAGCACCATGGCGCCCAGGGCTTCGAGCAAAATCAGACCCATGAACTGGCTCCTGGTTGTTGTGTGGAATATGCTGATTGTAGGAATGCTGGCCGCGTGCGGCAGCGCGCCAGTGCAGCCGCCCATTTCAACGCCTGACGCGACATCCCCCGCAATGCCAGCGCCGCCGGGCACACCGTCCGCAATGCCGACTGCGCCGTCAGGCGCGTTGACGCTACCGGATGACTCGGCCCCGTTGCCGCCTGCCATCATGCAAGGCAAGAGCCGCTGGGTACCGGTGCGCTGGGCCGAGCTGCCGGGCCTGCTGGAGGACCCGCTGCATGAAGCCTGGAACGCCTGGCTCAAAAGTTGTGAAAAGCCGGGTCCGGTGTTTGCCCCGATGTGCGGCGAGGTGCGGCGTTTGAGCATTGGCTCGCTGGATGAGCAGCGCAACTGGCTGGTGACGCGCTTGCAGCCCTACCGTGTCGAGTCCCTGCAAAGCGATGGACAAGGGCTGCTCACCAGCTATTACGAGCCGGTGCTGGACGCATCACGCACCGTCAGCGCCGATTTCAAGGTGCCTTTGTACCAGCCGCCCCTGGCCTCTTCAACCAAGAGTGGACTGGTTGCGCGAAAGCCCTGGTTCACGCGCCAGGAGATTGACACCTTGCCTCAGGCGCAGGCCGCACTCAAGGGCCGCGAGATTGCCTTTCTGGCCGACCCGGTGGATGCCCTGGTGTTGCAAATCCAGGGCTCGGGGCGCATCCGCATTACCCAGGCGGATGGCAGCAAAGCGCTGGTGCGCCTGGCCTATGCGGCCTCCAACGATCAGCCCTACAAAAGCGTGGGCCGATGGCTGATTGACCAAGGGGCACTTAAAGAGGCCAGCTGGCCGGCCATCAAGGCCTGGACGGTGCAGAACCCGCAGCGCGTGCAGGAGATGCTGTGGAGCAACCCGCGCACCGTGTTCTTCCGCGAAGAGCCGATGGTCGAGGCTGACGCTTATGTGGGTCCGCGTGGCGCGCAGGGTGTGCCACTTACTGCAGGTCGCTCCATCGCGGTAGATCCGGCCAGCATCCCTTATGGCACGCCGGTCTGGCTGGCATCCAGCGGGCCGCTTGTCACTTTGCAAAAACTGGTGCTGGCGCAGGACACCGGCAGCGCCATCGTGGGCGCGGTGCGTGCCGACTACTTCGCGGGCACCGGCTTCGATGCGGGTGAACTGGCCGGGCGCTTGAAGCAGCCACTACGGCTGTGGGTGCTGTGGCCCAGGCGGTGAAGGCGCGCACTGCAACTGCGGTCTCGCGCAAGACACCTGAAAACGCCGTTGCAAAGACATTTCAACGTCTGGGGAATACACTTCATTTTGAGTTTTGCCCGGTGAGCAACCAGTGAGCCGCGCCCGCCAACCTGCCCACAACGCAGTTATTCAACCACCTTGAGAACCACGACCCATGTACGCCCCACTACCCGACCACATCCGCAAAGCGCTGGAAACCGTGACGCAGGACGACAATCCGCACAGCGGACTGAGCCGCAGGCACAATTATTCAAGCGAAGCCGACGGTGCTGTATTGGGTGGCCAGCGTGGTCGTGAAGGGGATGCCGCATGAACGCCCCACTGCCGGAGCACATCCGCAAAGCGCTGGAAACCGTCACGCTGGACGACAAATACAGCCTTGACTACGGCCGCGCTTTCATGAGCGGCGTGCAGGCGCTGGTCAAGCTGCCGATGTTGCAGCAATTGCGCGACAAATTGCAGGGCAAGAACACGGCGGGCTTCATCAGCGGCTACCGGGGCTCGCCGCTCGGCGGCTACGACCAGGCACTGTGGAAGGCCGAGAAATACCTCAAGGCGCAAAACATCATCTTCCAGCCCGGCGTGAATGAAGAGCTGGCAGCCACCGCCTTGTGGGGCACGCAGCAGCTCGGTTTCGCGCCGCCCGGCAGCAACAAATTTGACGGCGTGTTTGGCATCTGGTACGGCAAGGGGCCGGGCGTGGACCGCTGCTCCGACGTGTTCAAGCACGCCAACATGGCCGGCACGACCGAGTGGGGCGGCGTGATTGCCGTGGCCGGGGACGATCACATCTCGAAAAGCTCCACCGCTGCGCACCAGAGCGACCACATCTTCAAGGCCTGCGGCACGCCGGTGTTCTTCCCGGCCAGTGTGCAGGAAATTCTGGATTTGGGCATCCACGCTTTCGCCATGAGCCGCTTTTCGGGCGTGTGGGCGGGCATGAAGACGATTCAGGAGATTGTGGAATCCAGTGCCACGGCGATGATTGACCCTGAGCGCGTTGAGATCAAAATCCCGAGCGACTTTGTGATGCCGCCCGGCGGCGTGCACATTCGCTGGCCCGACGCCGCGCTGGAGCAGGAAGCGCGCCTGTTTGACTACAAGTGGTACGCCGCGCTCGCCTACATTCGCGCCAACCGGTTGAACTACAACGTGATTGAAGGCAGGAATGACCGCTTCGGGCTGATCGCCAGCGGCAAGGCCTTCAACGACACGCGCCAGGCCCTGCTCGATTTGGGGCTGGACGACGCCACCTGTCAACGGCTGGGCATCCGTCTGCACAAAGTCGGTGTGGTGTGGCCGCTGGAGGCACAGCTCACGCGGGAATTTGCCACCGGGTTGCAGGAAATTCTGGTGGTCGAAGAAAAGCGCCAGATCATCGAATACCAGTTGAAAGAAGAGCTGTACAACTGGCGCGCCGACGTGCGGCCCACCGTGCTGGGCAAGTTCAACGAGGTGCAGACGGGTGACACGGGTGCCGACGCAGCAGGCCGCGATCCATCACCTTATGGCAGCGGCGGCGAATGGTCCATGCCCAACCCCAGCGCGAATACACTGTTGCGTGCCAACGCCGACCTGTCACCCGCCATCATCGCCCGCGCCATTGCCCAGCGCCTGAAGAAACTTGGTGTCGACGCCGACACCACGGCGCGCATGGATGCCCAACTGGCGATTCTGGATGCCAAGGAGCGCTCGATGCAGGTGCTGGAGGTGAGCGGCGTCAAGGGCGCTGAACGCCAGCCCTGGTTCTGCTCGGGCTGCCCGCACAACACCTCCACCAAGGTGCCCGAAGGCTCGCGCGCCATGGCCGGCATTGGCTGCCATTTCATGAGCATCTGGATGGACCGCAGCACCACCGGTTTCACCCAGATGGGCGGTGAGGGCGTCCCCTGGGTGGGCCAGCAGCCGTTCAGCAACGACAAGCACATGTTTGCCAATCTGGGCGATGGCACTTACTTCCACAGCGGCCTGCTGGCGGTGCGCCAGTCAATTGCGGCGGGCGTGAACATCACCTACAAGATTCTCTACAACGACGCGGTGGCGATGACGGGTGGCCAGGCCATTGGTGAGCGGCCCGAGGGGCACTCTGTGGTGCAGATCGCCCAGTCGATGCGGGCTGAGGGCGCGGCAAAAATCGTCATCGTCACCGACGAGCCCGAAAAATACGACGGCGTCACGCTGGTGGCCGATGTGGGCGTGCACCACCGCGACGAGCTGGACACGATTCAAAAACAATTCCGTGAAATCAAGGGCACGACGGTCATCATCTACGACCAGACCTGTGCGACTGAGAAACGCCGCCGCAGAAAGCGCGGCACGCTGGTGGACCCGGCCAAGCGCGTCGTCATCAACGAACTGGTGTGCGAAGGCTGTGGCGACTGCGGC
>JANMVO010000682.1:0-2881 GCA_031392805.1 Rhodoferax sp.
TGCGGTGACGCCGATGGACAGCGCAATCACCGGCTCCACCCACACGGGTGAGGCTTGCGTCCAGCCAAACGTGGCCAGCATCAGCGTGATGGAGTGGCCAATGGTGAAGGCGGTGATGGTGCGCAGCAGGGCAAACCAGACGTTGCCCTTGACGGGCGTCCCGTGGGCCATTACCGTTACCCCAGACAACTCGTCATACGCCGCCGGGTGCCGATTTTGAGGTGACATTGGGCGCCCGTCAAGGCGGGAATTTACAGGTGCATTGTGGGGTGCGTTGTTGGCTGCACTGTTGGCTGCACTGATGGGTGACTGGACGCTTGATTTGCGCCGCAGATTCAACCGCAAAGGCAGCACCAGCGCGAGCAAAAAAGCCAGGTGGTCATAGCCTTCGAGCAAGTGGTGCACGCCCAGACTGAAGTAGTCTCGCAGTGCGGTCCATCGGCTGGACGACGGCGCACCCGCCGCAACCAAAGCGGCTCCTGACACCGAGGTCACGCCAGGGCTCAACAACAGCGCGGTTTGCTGAAGCGGCGAAGTGGTGGTCAGCAGGTCTTTGTCGGCAATGCGGCCCGCCACCAGCAAACGGTGCGTGGCATCCTGATCTTTCAGCAAGGTGTAGCGCAAAGCCAGCGCCTGGCCGGCAGAACAGCGGGCAAGTGCTGCCACGCGCAGGTAGGCACCGTCAGTGCGGCGCTCGATGCCGTCAGACTGCCAGTTCAGCCGACACGCTGCTGCATTGGCTAGCAGGGCAGGCGGTGGTTCGATATTCGCCACCCGGCCGGGCGGCGGTTCAATCTTCGCCACCTCATTCAATAGCGCCAAGACCAAGGGCATCGCGGCTTTTATTTCGCCCCAGGTCACCTTGCCATCGGCATTGGCGTCGATTGGCACCACCAGGTCGAGGTCTTTGATGGCCACTGACAGTGCAAACCGGAATTCCCGCAGCGGCGCACTGGCGGTCTGCGTAGCGCTGGCTGATGCGCCATCGTCTGCCCGTTGGCCCAGCTTTTGGCCAGTCTGTTGCCCCACCTCCTGCACGTCAAGATAGGCATCACTGCCCTTATGCGCCCATACCGACCCAGCCCCCAAGCCAAACGCCACCATGCAGCCAAACCCCAAAACAGCCCGTAACGCGCGCCTCATTGGATCACCCGGGCAGATTTGTCAGACTTGTCAGTCTTGGTGGCCTTGGTGGCCTTGGCCCTCGGCAATGCGGTTGCCGGTTCGGCATGTTCCAGGCGCGTATCGCGCAAGCCCGCTGCGCGGACAGCGGTTTTAATTTCAGCGAGAGCACTCCTATCGTTCGCCAACTGCGCGCTTTGCAACGCCACCCACCAGTCCACCGGCTCTCGCTGCAGCAGCAGGTTGCTGCGCGCCAGGGCCAGCGCGCCAGGCGCGTCATCGTCAAGCCACAAGGCCGCCAGCGCCAGTTCGCGGCCATGCAGGGCGGGGTCGTCACCCCGGCGCACCAGTTCGGCTGAATATTCCTTGAGCAAAGCCCGTGCGCCAGTCCAGCGCGCATCGCCCAACCGTTTCCAGGCGGTGGCGCGGCGCAGCACGACCGCGTCGGTCTCGGGCAGCGCCGCCAATGCTGTTAGCGCTTGCGCTGCCTTGCCGGAGCGCAGCAATAAATCGCTGTAGGCGATTGCGGTGTAAAGATCGGGCTCAAGCGCCAGGCTGCGCTGGTAGGCATCCGCCGCCGCACTGGCTTGCCCGGCCCGCTCCTGGCTCTCTGCCAGCAACGAATACAACCAGCTCTGCTGGCCAGCATCGGTGGTTTGCGCGATGAGCGCCTGCAGGCCTTGTGCCGCGCTCTGGTATTGCCCCTGCAAAGACTGCGTTTCCAGCCGGCAGGCCTGTCCATACATGGCTTGGCCCGCGCGCGCCACGGCGTCACAGGCGTTCAATGATTCAGCGTAGCGGGCCGACAGCCGCTCCAGCGCGGCCAGGTTGAGCAAGCCCTGGGCATGCGCCGGGGCACGCGCCAATGCCGCCGTGAGAACCTTGCGCGATACTTCAAATTCATGCCGACCCTGCTGCACCGTCGCCTGCAGCACGGCGATATCCACCGGCGCATCGGCGCGGTTCCACCAGGGGGTCAATGCCGCCTGCGCGCGCCCCCAATAGCGCGTGTCGCCGGTCTGCCGGGCCACAGCGATGTCCTGGCGCGCCTGCGCTGCCGCCGCAGACGGGCTAACCCCCGTGGGTGCTGAGGCAGTGCGTGCCAATGCGCCAGTGACCGGGCGGCTGCGCGTGATGGCAGGCAGTACCTCCAGCACTTCATCATCACGCAACGGCAGCATAGCCGTCACGGCGAAGGCACTCACCGATGTGGCGACCAACACCATCGAGATCCATCGGGACAGACGAGCCATTCTTGCAACTTTCAGTTTCATGGGGCCGACACAAAGATATATCGAAACGCAGAGACATCTTAAGAAAAGCCCGACAAACCGTTGATGCGGAATGTCGGGCTTTCCCAAATGCGCGCCAAAAAATGCGCATGGCGAGCACGCGTCACCTGCACGCGTCACTGATGCGCGTCACAGGTGCGCGCTTCTACAGCGGTGCTGGCTCAGCAGTGTCGTCAACCGCGAGCGTAAGCGTATTGACGTCAATCGCGTCACTGTTTTCGCCGTTGTTGGCGATCAGGTTGCTGATGAAGTCAATTGTCTTCTGAACGCTTTGCCCAACCTGCGAGGCCGGATCAACCACGGGGTCGTCGTCGTTACGTCCTCCGCAAGCGGCGACGAGTGCTGCGGCCATGGCCGCTGCCACCATCATTTTGATATTGAGCTTGTGCATGATTTTTCCTTTTCAGCCCGGTCTATTTCGAACCTGGGTTCGGTGTGTTCAGATACGGAAAGGCGTTCAGGAAAGG
>JANMVO010000704.1:0-8728 GCA_031392805.1 Rhodoferax sp.
CATTCGCTCCTATTGCGCAACCATGCACAAGCAAGGGGCCAATATCTTTGAGTCCCTCGTCGCCGCCTTCAACGGCGCACCGCCTCAGCCTAGCTTCGCCTGAATCCAGTCTAACTGCCTAAAATTGGGCTGAGTAGTTACGAGGGAGCGTTGGGCCATCAATAGATGCGGCTGTAGCAGGGGCGACTGCGGTACTGCCATAAGCAGCCTGCATTTCGGTGTTCCTGATGCGATAGGCGCGGCGCATTTCGCGATGGACACCTCGGATAGCACCGGTGACCGGGGCAAAGTACATGCGCAGGCTGTTGCGGAAAAAGCGGGGCATGTCAGAGCGGGTCATTGGTGGTTTTATTTGTTGAATTCATCTTAACGAAAATGGCGGCATAAGTAACAATGCAATTTTGCGTGCCAATGGCTTGCAATCATCCTTTGAGAACTCGCAAACACACGCAGTCAAGTACTCTTCTCATTGTCGAAGCTTGTTCAGAAGCGGCATCCTGATTTCCCAATTGACCGTGTCAAACAACCAACATCAACGAACAATTTATTTTCATGGTATTTTTGATGGTATTTCCAATTTCAGTGAAGTCAGAACTGAGCACCCGTGCGGGGTTCAGCTCGATTAGTGATGGCACCTATCACCACCAGATTCATGCGCTCAGTTCCATTGGGCCGGTGCCGACACCAAATAGCAGCGTATGACGTGTTGCTTTTTTTTGTTTCCAGGATATGGAAAGCCTCAGTTGACCACCAAGTTGGCTCACAAGAGCCTCAATATGTCTCCAAGTGGAGACGACCCTCTCTTTTGAGCGCAGCACCCACCAGCTCCCACGGGATAGCGGCCTGCTGGGCCACATCGCGCAGCGCCAGCAGAACGCCTTCTTCCATGCTCTTCAGGCCGCAGACGTAAAAGTACGTGTTTGGGTCGCCCAGCAGCGCGCCCAAGTCTGCGGCACGCTCGCGCATCACATCCTGCACATAACGTTTGGGCTGACCGGGCGTTCGGGAGAAGGCGAAGTTGATGTCAATAAAATCTTTAGGCAGGTTTTGCAGCGGCCCAAAATAAGGCAATTCTTGCTGGGTGCGCGCGCCAAAAAACAGCATCAGCTTGCCGCCTTCGAACTTGCCAGACTGGCGCAGGCGCCGACGCCACTCGGTCATGGCCCGCATGGGCGCGCTGCCGGTGCCGGTGCAGATCATCACGATGTGGCTTTTGGGGTGGTTGGGCATCAAAAAGCTGGTGCCAAACGGGCCAATCACTTGCACCTTGTCGCCAACTTTCAGATCGCACATGTAATTGCTGGCCACGCCCCGCACCGGGTTGCCGTGATGGTCTGCCAGCACGCGTTTGATGGTCAGCGAGATGTTGTTGTAGCCAGGGCGCTCCCCATTGCGCGGGCTTGCGATGGAGTATTGGCGGGCGTGGTGGGGTTTGCCTGCAGCGTCTGAACCGAGTGCGATGATGCCGATGGATTGGCCTTCAAGGACCGGGAACGGCAGGTGGCCAAAGTCCAGCACGATGTGGTGCGTGTCGTAATCATGTCCCGCCGTGCGACCCACTTCGGTCACCCGCACATTGCCAGTGACGGTGGCTGCAATCGACTTCTCGGTGGCCTTGGGGCTGTAGAGGTTGGTGTAGGCGTGGGCGGCTGACCAAGGCGGCAGCATCGCGCCAAACTGGGCGCTTGTGAACGTGGCCTCACCCATTGCGTCGGCGGATTGGCGTGATGCCAGGACCTCGGCATCCTGTACAGCGCCAGCGCTGATACCCGCTGCCGCCAATTCCGCAGGTGTCAGTTCAACAGGCAACTCGTCCCAAGTGAGCTGCGCGGCGGTTGAATAGGCCATTAAGCGCGGCAGCGTGCGCCAGTTGTCAATGGACCCCGTGGGACATGGCGAAATGCAGGCCATGCAAAGGTTGCAGATGTCGGCATTGACGACGTAATTGCGGTCGTCGTGGGTAATTGCGCTAACCGGGCAGGTTGCCTCGCAGGTGTTGCAGCGAATGCAGATTTCGGGGTCGATCAGGTGCTGCTTGATGACAACAGCCTCTAAGTTTGCGCTCATGGGTAGGCCCTTGCGTGATTTACATGAAAGAAACTTTCATGCTCCAGCACGCTTCGCTTGCGGGCATGACAGTGATGGGGCTGGCGCTCAGCGTCACGGCGGGCTGAACGGCAAGCACCAAGCGCCGGTCCGTTCGAGCCCGCCGATTTATTGCAGCGGCAAAGCCGTTGGCAATAATTTTAATTAAACCTGACGTACTCAAAGTCTACCGGCTGGCGGTTGATGCCCATCACCGGCGGCGCAATCCAGTTGGCAAACTTGCCGGGCTCGACGCAGCGGCCCATCAGGCTGGCCACAAAGGCCCGGTCTTCGCTGGAAGGAAGCCATTTGTCAACGTTGGCAGCCCATTCGGCCTCACACACCACACGGCCGTCGGGCGATACTTTCACGCCTGACAGCGCGCCAATGTTACGGTGAAACGCCTTGTGCGGCACCGTCAGGCGGTGCGGCAACCCAGCTTTTTCCAGCACCTTGTTCCAGCGGCCCACGCCCGCCACGGAGTCTTTGATAAAGTCATCGCGCAGCACTTCATTGAGCGCGTTGAGCATGGGAACTTCTTTCTCAACCAACTTGCCGTCGCGTACTTCCAGCACCTTGTAGGTCTGGCCTTTGAGCACGTGATCGTCCAAGCGCTTGCCTTCCTCATAGCGGCCTTTGATGCCGGTGCTGTAAAAGGTGGCGGCGTTGCTGGATTCGTCCGCGCCAAACAGGTCAATTGTCACGCTGTAATGGAAGTTGGTGTAGCGCTGCAAGGTGCCAATGTCGATGACACCGGCTGCGCGCAGTTTGCCAACGTCATCAGTCTTCAAGTCGCCCATGGCCTGTGCAGTGCGGTTGATGACGCGCGAGATGCCGCTCTCACCCACAAACATGTGGTGCGCCTCTTCGGTCAGCATGAATTTAGTGGTGCGCGCCAGCGGTTCAAACGCGCTTTCGGCCAGCGCACATAGCTGGAACTTGCCGTCACGGTCAGTGAAGTAGGTAAACATGAAAAAGCTCAGCCAGTCCGGCGTGGCTTCGTTGAAGGCACCCAGAATGCGGGGGTTATTTTCGTCCCCGCTGCGGCGCACCAGCAGCGCCTCGGCTTCTTCCCGGCCATCACGGCCAAAATGCTTGTGCAGCAAATAGACCATGGCCCACAGGTGGCGGCCTTCTTCCACGTTAATCTGGTAGAGGTTGCGCAGGTCGTACATGCTGGGCGCGGTGAGCCCCAGGTGGCGCTGCTGCTCAACCGACGCGGGTTCGGTGTCGCCCTGGGTCACGATGATGCGACGCAGGTTGGCGCGGTGCTCGCCGGGCACGTCGGTCCAGGCCTTTTCGCCCTTGTGGTCGCCGAAATGGATTTCGCGGTCTGCGGAGCCTGGATTCAAAAAAATGCCCCAGCGGTAGTCGCGCATCTTGACGTGGCCAAAATTGGCCCAGCCTTGCGGGTCCACACTGACGGCTGTGCGCAAGTAGACCTCGCTGTCAGTGGAGCCCTCCGGACCCACGTCGTCCCACCAGTTGACGAAATTGGGCTGCCATTGCTCCAGCGCGCGTTGCAGTGTGCGGTCGTCGCTCAGGTTGACGTTGTTGGGGATTTTTTCACTGTAGTTGATGCTAGACATGGAGGTTTCCTTAATCAAGTGACTCAAGTTTCCCGGTGGAAAAAGTGAAAGTTGCGGCGTTCCACCCGGACAACTGCCGCACAACTGGAATGCCCGGCGTTTGCTAAACGCGGTTCCAGTCAAAGGCGGTTTTCTCACCCGTGCCGTAGACTTTTAGCGCACCCTTTTCCCCCACCGCGTTCGGGCGCTGGAAGATCCAGTTTTGCCAGGCCGTCAGGCGACCAAAAATGCGGGTGGCCATGGTCTCGACGCCGTTAAATCGCAGATTGGCTTCCAGGCCCGTGAGCGCATCGGGCGACATGGCGACTCGCTCTTCAATCGCGATGCGAACTTCGTCGGCCCAGTCTATGTCGTCGGGGTTGGATGTGACCAGACCGAGGGCAAAGGCCGCATCGGCGTCCAGCGCCTGGCCAGCCTGGGAACGAACGGCATCCAGTGCAAGTTGCTCGTCATAGAAGCGCCGGCTTAATCGGCTCTGCCCGGTGGCCATGGGGTAGACGCCAAAGTTCATCGCATGCACGGTGATCTTGGGCGCACGCGCGTCATCTGAACCAGTGTTCGCCTTCGTCTCAGGCAGTGCCAGGTGGTAGCTGCGGTCGCACGCCAGGGCCAGTTCCAGAAAGGTGCCAGCAAAACACGAGCCTGGCTCGATTAGCGCAAACAGGCTGCGCGATGACACGTCCAGGCGGCTCAGAGTGCGGCGCAGCAGGCCAATGGTTTCGCGCACCAGCCAATGGTCCTTGTGCGCCAGCAAGGTCGCATCCATCGCCATCACGGCGGCGGCGTCGCCTATGGTTTTGATCAGCCAGGTGCCAATGTCAATCTCATTGGTGCGCATGGACAAAATCGCGTCTTCGAGCTCGCGTGCCATGACCAGCGGATACCAGGCTGCACCTTGGGCTTCGATGCTGGCAATGTCATCCGGTTGCGCGCCGCTTGGCGCTTTAACCGTCAATGTTGCGACCCGCCTGGCACGGTCGATTTCTACCGTGACAAAGCCGTAGTGCAAAGAATCGCTTTGCTGCACACGATGCAATGGCGCAAGCTGTACGCCTTTTCCACCCGCCGGACGATCACTCAGTGCAGCAAGCTCCAGCGCGCGGGCCAGCACTTTTTGAGCAAACACCTGCGGTTTGGCGATGTCGTCGACTAGGCGCCAGTCTTTGGCTTTCTGGCCGCGCACGCCTTCGACGCTGGTGCAAAAGATATCAGCCAGGTCGTGGCGCACGTGGCGTTTGTCAGTGACACGGGTCAGGCCACCGGTTCCGGGCAACACGCCCAGCAGTGGTACTTCGGGCAGGCTGACGGCAGAGGCGCGGTCATCCACCAAAATAATTTCGTCACAGGCCAGCGCCATTTCATACCCGCCACCAGCGCAGGCGCCGTTGACCGCCGCCAGAAATTTCAGGCCGCTGTATTTGGAAGAATCTTCCAGGCCATTGCGAGTCTCATTGGTGAATTTGCAAAAATTCACTTTCCAGGCGTGGCTGCTAACGCCCAGCATGAAAATGTTGGCACCCGAGCAAAACACCTTGTCTTTGGCACTGGTCACCACCACCGTGCGCACCTCAGGATGCTCGAAGCGAATGCGATTGATGGCGTCGTTGAGTTCAATGTCAACGCCGAGGTCGTAGCTGTTGAGCTTGAGCTTATAGCCCGGTCGCAGACCGGCGTTTTCGTCAAAATCTGCTTTCAACGTCGCCACAGCACCTTCGAAGCTGAGCTTCCAGTGTTTGTACTTCGCGGGGCTGGTCTGGTAATCAACTTGGCTGGATGCGTTGGCAGTTGCGGTCATAGCGATCTCTCTTAGTATCTATGCATTAAATTGCACTACATATTGCTCTATATGTGAATAATAATGCACGTCTACAGAGAGTGTCAAGCATTTTCATGCACTTTCTGAAAAAATTTATCTCGCAAGCTGAAGTACTTGACGCACGGTCTCCCGCAACGCCACAAACGTAGGCCCCAGCGGCTGCGCACTGGTATTGACCGTGAACTGCGCCTTGGAATAAAAGGCCGCACGCCCCGCCAGAATACCTTTGAGGTCTTCCATCGCCTCCTTGCTTGCCGCCATGGGGCGCAAGTCGCCCTGCGCCGTGACGCGCTTCATGTGGTCTTCAGGCTCCGCCTGCAGCCACACCGTGGTGCAGTGCGCCAGCAACTGGTTGAAGGTGGCCGCGTCTGTCACCAGCCCGCCGGGCGAGGCAATCACCGCTTTGGGGTGGATTTGAATGACTTCCTCCAACGCACGCCGCTCATACCGTCGATAGGCGTTCACCCCATACAGCGCCTGAATTTCAGCCACGCTACAGCCCGCAAATTTTTCGATCTCGCGGCTCAGTTCCACGAATGGGAAACCCAGGTCTTCGGCCAGCATCGACCCCAGCGTTGACTTGCCTGCCCCACGCAGCCCGACCAGCGCAATGCGTGCGCTGGGGGAGCCCATGCCCGTGGCACTCGCGCCATGTGCGCCCCCCATCCCCAGCAAGCCGCTGAGGACAATCCGCACGCGCTGCAAGGCTGCTTCGTCACACTTTCCGAGCAACTCTCGAATCATCAACCACTCAGGAGACGACGTCGTGATGTCGCCAATCAGCTCGCTGATCGAGCACTGCAAGGCGTCCGCCACCTGCAAGAGCACCAGCACGGACGCGTTGCCCACGCCGTACTCCATGTTGGCCAGGTGTCGCTCGGACACATCGGCCACGATGGCGAGGGACTTGCGCGTCATGCCGCGGCGGGCGCGCAACGCCGCCACCCGCTTGCCCAGTGCCACCAAGAAAGGATTTTTCTCATCGTTGGTGTTTGGGGCTTCGGCCATCAAATGACTGGCATGCAATATCGTACTTGGCATAGTGCTAGTGTGGTTCTATTCCCAGATCACGCACAATAATTCATATTTCGTAAATGCACAAGCAGTGCTGTCAAACCCGAGTTGCACCAGCGCAATAAATTTAAATAAATGCCTAAACTGAAGTTCCTCCCCCAAAAAAGCGAGTTTCCCCTTTCATGAACCCGAATTTGGGGTTCCGCGTTCTGTCTACAGTTTGATCAGGCTGATCAGTTCAAGTGCGCGGTTTTGTTTGGGATTGGACGTCGTGGTGATCTCGAAAGCAGGTGCGTCGGCGGGGGCCATTGGACGCGCGACAGGTATTGAAAAGCCCGAGCCATGTGGACCGCTATCAACTTAGTGCAAAATAGCACGACCGTTCGTTTCTTAACCCCTGTGCGCGCCGCCATGATTGTCTTATCAATACCTGTGAAACCCGGCGCCGCAGGCCGTGCGTTGCAAAAAGGGCAGCAGACCAAGCAGGCCATTGTTGATGCTGCGCTGGGGCTGTCCACCCAGATTGGCCTGGAGGGCTTGAGCATTGGCGTGCTGGCGGAGGTCATGCACATGAGCAAGTCGGGCGTGTTTGCGCATTTTGGCTCGCGCGAAGAGCTGCAGATTTCGGTGATCCGCGAGTATTTCAACCGCTTTGAGCAGGAAATTTTCGCACCCGCCATGTTGCAGCCCAAGGGCTTGCCGCGCCTCAAGGCCCTGTTTGACAACTGGATGAAACGGGTGGCGGTTGAGATTCAGTCGGGTTGCATTTTCATCAGCGGCGCGGTGGAGTTTGACGACCGCACGGGGCCGGTGCATGACGCCCTGGCCAGTTCGGTTAAAACCTGGCTGAGAGCCGTTTTTCGCGCTGTGGTGCAGGCCAAAACATGTGGCCACCTGTGCGCCGATGCGGACGAGCAGCAAATTGCGTTCGAGATTCATGGCCTGATTCTGGCGCTGCATTATGAAGCCCGGTTTCTGAAAAATCCGGGTTCGGTAGCACGTGCCAACGTGGGTTTTGACAACATCCTGCGAACCTACGGTGTCCCGGCAGGAACCACCGCCAACTCCAGCCATGATGACTCCAAAGTCAGAGTCAAAGCCGCCACGGGAAAACGCGCCGCCCAATCAACTGCAGTCTGAATTTTCAAGATTTTCATTTTTTCTTTTCAAAGGATTACCCCATGCCCAGCTACACCCCGCCTCTGCGCGACATGCAATTTGTGATGTATGAAGTGTTGAATGTTGTAGACGACTTCAAAGCGATGCCCAAACACGCCGACGTCGACGCCGACACCATCAACGCGGTGCTGGAAGAGGCCGGCAAGTTTGCCGCCGAAGTCGCGCTGCCCCTCAACATCAGCGGCGACACCGAGGGCTGCACGCATGACCAGGTGACCCATGAAGTCAAAACGCCCACCGGCTTCAAGGCCGCCTACGCACAGTTTGTCGAAGGCGGCTGGCCGGCCTTGAGTTGCGACCCGGCCTTTGGTGGCCAGGGCTTGCCGCTGGTGGTTAACCAGTGCTTTTATGAAATGCTGAACTCTGCCAACCAGGCGTGGGCCATGTACCCCGGCCTCACGCACGGCGCCTATGCAGCGCTGCACACTTATGGCACTGAGGAGCAGCAGCAGACCTATCTTCACAAGATGACCAGCGGCGAATGGACCGGAACCATGTGCCTGACCGAGCCGCATTGCGGTACCGACCTGGGGCTGATGCGCACCAAGGCCGAACCCCAGCCGGATGGCAGCTACCGCATCACCGGCAACAAGATTTTCATCAGCGCGGGCGAGCACGACATGGTGGACAACATCATTCACCTGGTGCTGGCGCGACTGCCTGATGCGCCGACCGGCATCAAGGGGGTCAGCCTGTTCATCGTGCCCAAGTTCAGGGTCAACAAGGACGGCTCGTTGGGTGAGCGCAACGGCATTTACTGCGGCGGCATTGAGCACAAAATGGGCATCCACGGCAACGCCACGGCGCAGATCGTCATTGACGGTGCGTATGGCACGCTGGTCGGCCAGCCCAACAAGGGCATGAACGCCATGTTCGTGATGATGAACGCAGCCCGCCTAGGGGTGGGCAACCAGTCGCTGGGCCTGACAGAAGTTGCCTATCAAAATGCGCTGGCTTACGCCAAAGACCGCATCCAGATGCGCAGTCTGTCCGGCCCCAAGGCCAAAGACAAGCCGGCCGACCCGATCATCGTGCACCCCGACGT
>JANMVO010000019.1:0-1726 GCA_031392805.1 Rhodoferax sp.
GCCTTCCTTGCCTTCGTCACTGGCGCGAATGTCGGCAATGCGCCGCGCGGTCTCGTCACGCAGTGGCGCGGTGAGCGGCTCACCGGCCACATCACGCACCAGTTTTTTGCAGGCGCGCGTGGCCTTGGGGCCGTTGGCCACCAATGTCTCGACCAGCTTCAACACCGTGGCATCCAGCGCATCAAGGCTGCACACCTCATGCACCAAACCCATCGCGTGGGCCTGAACTGAAGTGAATCGCTCGGCGCTCATAAAATATCGGCGCGCGGCCTGTTGGCCCATGGCCCGCACCACATAGGGGCTGATGGTGGCAGGCGACAGGCCCAGGCGCGCTTCCGACAGGCAAAACGTGACAGTGTCCGCTGCGACCAAAATGTCGCACACCGCCGCCAGGCCCATGCCACCGGCATAGCAGTCGCCCTGGACACGCCCGACGATGGGAATGGGGCATTGGTACAGCGTCCACAGCATGTCGGCCAGCTTTTTTGCATCAGCGTGGTTTTGCTCCCAGCTGTAATCGGCCATGTCGCGCATCCAGTTCAGGTCGGCACCGGCGCAAAAGGCCTTGCCTTGGGCGCCCAGCACGATCACGCGCAAATCATCGCGCCGTGACAACTCTTCAAATGCCGTAGTCAGCGCGGCAATCAACTCGGCGTTGAAGGCGTTGCGCACCTCGGGGCGGTTGAGCGTGACGTGGCAGACCCTGCCGTCAAAAGTGGCGTCAAAACGGATTTCAAGAACTGACATTTATGGGCTCCAGAATTGCAGGCCATGACCGTTCATGGCATTGAAGTCACGGTCACTGTGAATCAGGCTGCACTCGTGCTCGATACACCATGCGCCGATCAGCAAATCAATCGCTGAGCGCACCGTGACGCCTTCGCTGCGCAGGCCGCGGTACATGCTGGCGGCCTTGGAAGCGACGACTTCTCCGCCGGCATTGAGCACCGGCAGGGCAGCAAAAGCTTTCTTGGCCACGCGCCATTCATGGTCAAAGCGGAATCCGCGAAGGACTTCCATCAAGACTACGTCAAGCAACACAATGTCATGGCTGGAATCATCGAGCACGGCGTCAAGCTGGGTGGCAGCGCGCGTGTTGCGGCCACCCAGATAATCAATCCAGACGCTGCTGTCGGCAGTGATCATCGCGAGACGCTGTGCTCCGGGCCGGCCACGTAAGGGTTAGCTCGGGCCTCTTGCACGACGTTTTGCGTTTGCGTCCAGTCGCCCTCAAGACTCCAATGCAACTTGCCACGCAAGGACCGCAAGTTTTGATATGCACTGCGGCGCGCAAGCAGGCGCAAGCCTTCTTCAACTGCGTCTTTTTTGGTTTTGAAGTCGCCTGCCTTCATGGCTTGCGCCATGAGCTTGTCGTCAATCACGATGTTGGTACGCATAAAATTCTCTTTTTGTGTGTATATACTATTGTAATTGTACACATTTAATACCGTTTGGCAACTTCTTCCAGCATGACCTCGGTGGCACCGCCACCAATGCCCAGCACGCGTGCGTCGCGCCACAGCCGCTCAATCGCGGTTTCGCGCATGTAGCCCATGCCGCCATGGAACTGCTGGCAGGTTTGCAGCACTTCGTTGACCAGCTCGCCCGTCAGGGCTTTCAGCATCGACACCTCCTGCACAATATCGCGCCCCTGCTGGACCGACCAGGCGCAGTGGTACATGAACTGGCGCGCGGCGCGGGTTTTGGCGTCCAGCATGGCAATGCG
>JANMVO010000045.1:0-1985 GCA_031392805.1 Rhodoferax sp.
TGGGCAAGCCGGCCGACCAGCAGGGCGAAAAAGGGGCCGCCAGCCGGGTCGGCATGCTGTTCCAGCAAGGCGCGCTGTTCTCGGCCTTCAGCGTGCTGGAGAACATTGCGTTTCCGCTGCGGGAGCTCAAATTTTTGCCCAACGCACTGGTGCGGGACGCTGCCCTGGTCAAGCTGCAAATGGTCGGGCTGGAGGCGTCGCAGGCCGACAAGATGCCGTCTGATCTGTCGGGCGGCATGGTCAAGCGCGTGGCGCTGGCGCGCGCCCTGGTCATGGACCCGCCGCTGCTGCTGCTGGACGAGCCCACGGCCGGGCTGGACCCCGACAGCGCCGACGCCTTTTGCGCGCTGCTGCGCTCCCTGCACCGCGAGCTGGGCCTCACCGTGGTGATGGTCACGCACGATCTGGACACACTGTTCGAGCTCAGCACCCGGATTGCCGTGCTGGCTGACAAACACGTGATTGTGAGTGGCGCGCCCAAAGACGTGATCGCGTTCCCGCACCCTTTTATCCATGATTTTTTTCTGGGTGAGCGCGGCCAGCGCGCCATGGAGCTGTTGCGCGAGTATCCTTTCGCGGTATAGGAAAACCTGATGGAAAACAAATCCCATGCTTTTGCCGCTGGCGCGTTTGTGCTGGTGGTGTCGGCCCTGCTGGTGGCGCTGGCGATCTGGCTGACGCGCGACACCGGTGTGCGCCGCGCCTACGAGCTGTCCAGCCACGACACAGTCACCGGTTTACAGCTGCAGGCGGGGGTGCGGTTTCGCGGCGTGACGGTGGGCAAGGTCACCAAAATCGGGTTCGATCCGGTGACGCGCGGCAATGTGCTGATCCGCATTTCAATCGATGACATGGCCCCCATCACCCGCTCCACCTTTGCCACCCTGGGTTTTCAGGGCGTGACTGGCCTGGCCTTCATCCAGCTCGACGACACCGATGAATCCAAAGACGCGCTGGCCGTGCCCGAGGACGGTGTGGCGCGCATTCCGATGCGGCCCGGCCTGCTGTCAAAACTGTCAGACCAGGGTGCCGACATCCTGGCGCAGGTCGAGGAAACCAGCCGCCGGCTCAACCTGCTGCTGGATGCCGGCAACCAGAAAACCCTGGTCACAGCCATCCAGGGCATGGGTCAGGCGGCCCAAGGCGTGGGCCAGGCGGCAGCGGGCCTTGAACAGTTTTCGCTGAACGCCAACAAGGTCCTCGACGCCCAGTTTGGTCCGCAGAAGATGAACCTGCCCAAGCTGGTGCAAGAGCTGAACGTCACGCTCAAGGCGATGCAGGCCACGTCTGACAGTGTGGGGCAAAGCGCCGATGAGGCAAAGGATTCCGCCAGAGAATTCAAACAACTGTCAAAGTCCATGACCCAGCCCGGTGGCGCACTTGAGAAATTGACCGAGGGCGGCGATGCGCTGGTCAGCATGGGCCAGTCACTCAACGCCAACACACTGCCCCGGCTGAACCGCACGGCCGAAGAAGCCACGCGTGCCGTGCGCCAGTTGGGCCGCGCCGTTGGCAGCGTCACCGACAACCCGCAAGCGCTGGTCTTTGGCAATGGCGCGCCGGTGCCCGGCCCGGGTGAAGCCGGCTTTACACCACCGACAGGCAAGCCATGACAATAACTACTAAATTAATAGCTATCTATGCATACAGGACGAGGGCTACAGGCCTTTTTGTTACCCGAACACTGGCCCTGCCGGTGTTTCTGGTGTTGACTGGCTGCTCAGCCCTGCCCGACAAACCCACCCGCGCGACCGTCTACGACTTCGGCCCGGGCGCTGTGGTGACCCAGCCCAGCAACCGCATGGCCTCCTTGCCCACTGTGGCGCTGGACGAAGTGCAAGCCAGCGCCGCGCTGGACAGCACCGCCGTGCTGTACCGACTGGCCTATGCCGATGCGCAGGCGCTCAAGCCCTACGCCCAGGCGCGCTGGAGCATGACGCCCGCGCAACTGCTGCGCCAGCGCCTGCGCGAGCACCTGGGCCTGC
>JANMVO010000046.1:0-5312 GCA_031392805.1 Rhodoferax sp.
GCAAGCTCGCGCCCACCCAGCCAGTCCAATTCAATGCACAGTTGCCCGCCCAGTAAGCATCCTGCGCGCGCTGGGTGGCGGAGTCTTGCGCAGGGTGGGGATAGCGTGCCGTGACCAGCACATAGCTCGTATCGGCCGTGAAATAGCCGATGGCCATGCGCCGCCACAGACTCAAGTGCATGACGTAAGGCCGCAAGTGCGCGCTGAAAACCACAAACCGCAAATTAACGCAAAACGCGGCTGCCAATATCACCCACATGGGCGCGCCAGCAGCAATCAGGGGAATGGCAGCCAACTGCGAGCTGCCTGCGAATACCAGCACCCCCATCAACACGGCCTCGGTCAAGCTTAGGCCCGACTTGATCATGGCTACGCCAGTCATCAGGCCCCAGGCTGCAATGCCCAGCGCAACGGTGGCCATGTCATGCACGCCGCGTTTGAACTCTGGATGTTTGAACAATGCGCTCATGACATTTTCACGCTGGCCTTATTCAGTTTGTTCGGTTTGTGCCGTGGGCGGATTTTTTTACCCGGATCAGGCTACTGGCGTTCAGCCGGTTTGCAAAAATCGTTTTCGGCCCACGCTACGGCGCTGGCGCGGTTCAACTTGAAGGAGGGTTGCACCAGCACCTGTGCCCGCTGCTGGCCATCTTCGTCATGCGCGCCCAGCAGCGCGTGAGGGTTGTCTTCATCGGGCACGATGTCAAGCGTCACATTAAGCCGGGCAGACTTGCCATTCAAAGTGGCGCTGACCGTGATGCTCTGGTGCAGCGACGCGTGCAACTGCTGCTCGTGCCGGCGCACAAATTCGGAGGCGGTTTTGACCAGCGTGCTGAAAGCGAATCCGTCCAGCGGTTTGGGGTTCTTTTTGTCGCGCCCCATGGTCCAGGGCCCGACCAGCGCGGGCTCGGGCTCGCCGTCCTTGATCATGGCCACAGCCCATCCGTCGTCGTCTTCGTTCTTGATGACTCTCGCTGTCCAGCCGTCGCCGCACCACAGGCGCGGCGCCTGCATTTTTATGAAGTCAGCAGGCGCAGGCTCGTCTGCTGGCAGCGGTGGTCTTGAATCCATGAAGGTTCCTGAACTGGAAAATATCAATCGGGCGACGCAAGCGCGTCAAGCCAGCATGTCAAACCCTTGCGTTTCGACGCTGACAAATGCACGGGTGAATTCGGCCAGTGCGCCGTAGAACTTTGCTTTTGGGTGGGTACTGATGGCGTCGCACATCGCCAGCACCCAGGGCTGCATGTGGTCGGCGAAAAACTTGCGCTGGGCCGTCAGGTTGGCCACGGCGACATCGTCCCCCGCAATTAGGTAGCGCATCACCTCGCTCAGGTAGGCGATGTGGTCTTCTGTGTCAGACATGGCATCCATCCGGGTCAGGCCAAGCCGGGCCAGGTCACCGCGCAGGGCGGCCAGCGGCTTCTCATTCAAAAAGCCGCTGAGGTAGTGCGAGCCAAACAGGTAGACCTCGGGCTTGCCCATGCCGCCGAACAGGGTGTTGTATTCATCCCGGATGGCGGCATCGCTGCAAGTTCGCGCAGCGGCCACCAAGTCGCGCCAGGGCTCTTGCAAAAAGGCGCCGGGGCTCGGTGCCGCGGTCGCTGCCACCCGTAATTGCGCGAGGATGTCAGGCGTGGGTGGCGCGTAGTAAATGGCAGCCAGCAGGCCATAAACCTCGGCACGGGCGGTTTCTTCGTCGAGGGCGGAGGAGTGGGGGTCAGAGCCCAATTTCGTACTCATTGATCTGTCTCCGGGTAAATCGTTGTCCTGAATTGGGGTCTGGCCCGCAAGGTTTAGAGATCAGTGATTTTGGCTTCATTGGTCGCAGAGTAGATGTCAATCACACGGCAATCGCCACACATCTTGAGCCGATCCAGCGCTTCCCCCTGAAACATGGCATGGCCCGCCAGTTTGCCCAGCATGGCCTCAATCGCTTTCAGCGTGCCAAAGGGCTTGTTGCAGCGCACACAGGCGTAGGGTTGCGCTTCATTGAGCACGCGTGCCTCTTTGCGTTGCGGGGTGAGCAGCAGGCGGGGTTGCAGGGTGATCGCATCTTCCGGGCAGATGGTGGCGCACAGGCCGCACTGCACGCAGTTCTTTTCAATGAACTTGAGCTGCGGCATCAGCGTGTTGTCCTGCAAGGCGCTGGCCGGGCAGGCGCTGACGCAACTCAGGCACAGGGTGCAGGTGTCTTTGTTGATCTGCAAACTGCCGAAGGGTGACGCTGACAGCGGCACCCGTGGCAGCGCGGTGACGCCCAATGCGATCTCTTCGGGATGCAAGGGTGCCTGCTCTACCAGATGGTCCAGGGCCAGCTCCAGCGTGGCGCGCTTGTCTGCCTGCACTGCAAAGCTGGCTGCACGGCCCACAACTTGAGCAACAGGCGCTTGCAGTGCCTTGTCAAGCGCTGCGAGGTCGCTTGAGTGGCTTGGGCCGCGTGCGTCGCTGATGTTGCTTCGGCCGCGTGCGGCGCCCATGTGGCTTGTGTCGCGTGTGTCTTGGGCATCAAGAATGGCGAAATGCGTCCCCTGGTAGCCCAGCCCGCGCAGGATGGCTTGCGCCACGTCCATCTGGGCGCGCACCGCTGTTTGGTACTGCGGTGCCTCTTCGCCCGTCATCAGCACCCAGACTTGTGACGCGCCATAGGCAATTGCCGTTAACCAAACATCCAGCCCCAGAGACGCTGTGTGCCAGAGTGCCACGGGCAGCACACGGGCGGGCACACCCTGGGGGCCCATGCCCCGCCTGGACCCCAGTTGCGCGGCGCGTCCGAGAGCGTTGATCAAGCGGGCACCGGCCTCCTGGCTGTGCAGCAACAGCACTGCATTCTTGCCACCGGCAAGGGCATAGGTCGCCAGCAAGGTTTTCAGCTTGACGCCCTGTTCGCTGGCGCGCGGATAGGCATAGGTCAACGCGCCCGTGGGGCACACCGTGGTGCAGGCACCGCAGCCGACGCACAGGTTGGGATTGACTTTGATTTGTTGATGTATCGAAGAAGCCCCCACGCTGCGCTGCGCCCCGAGGGGCCGTTCGGCGGCTTGGGACGGCCTGGCGACGCCGAGTTCGCTGCTGATGGCAGCTGCCGAACACACATCAATACAGGCCGTGCAACCCGTCTGCTTGTTGCGGCTATGGGCGCAGAGCTTTTGCTTGTAGACAAAAAACTTCGGTTTTTCAAACTCACCAACCAGCTCGCGCAGCTTAAGCAGGGTTTGGGTTTCGCCCAAATGACCCGCTGAGTCATTTTCTGCATAACCCTTGGTTCGGGTGCTCTGTGCTGATGCCCACTCAGCGGGCATCCTGAAATAGCCCTGCGGTGGCGCGTGCTGCGTGAAGGTTACGCCGGGCGCGATGGCGACCGTTGCAGAGACGTCACGCAAGTCCAGGATCAGGTCAAACTTTTCGCTCTGGCTTGGTGCCGCCCGGCCAAAGTCAATTGCCCCGGCTACAGTGCAAACTTTGACGCAGGCCCTATGAGATTTACATAATTCGCTATTAATTTGATAATCCAGGCCAATCG
Organism: Rhodoferax sp.; assembly: GCA_031392805.1. Lineage (GTDB taxonomy): Bacteria > Pseudomonadota > Gammaproteobacteria > Burkholderiales > Burkholderiaceae_C > JANYCG01. The sequence continues at coordinate 3,524 of JANMVO010000046.1, forward strand.
CATTTTCTGGGCAAACGGCCAGGCAGGCATTGCAGCGGGTGCACAGGTCCAAGTCAATCGGGTTGTTGCGCGAGAAGGTGACTTCAAACGCGCCAAGCCAGCCCGTCAGCGTCTCGATCTGTCCACCCAGCACCGGGTAACGCCGCTCCTGCGCGCCGCCCCCAGCAAAACCCCATGCTCCACCTCCACCTCCACCTTCACCTTCACCTCCGGCGCCACGATCAACGCCAAATTTGCCCGGCCCTTGCGCAAAAATCGTCACGTCGAGCGCATCTTCCAGCATGCCTGCCATGCGCTCAGCCGCAGCAAGCACGCCGATGATCAGCAGTCGACCAGCGCTCTTGAAGGTGACGGTGGCTACTGGTTCGGGGTCGGGCAGATGGGCCATGGCCAGCAGGGCTGCAATCTTTGGCATGGCCTGTGACGCATCCTTGCTCCAGCCCCCGGTTTCGCGGATGTTGACGAACTTGATGGGCCGCTCGGATGGGGCGGGCGCGCCTTCGGTCTGCCCGGCCAGCTCCAGAAACAGGCGCTTTTCCTGGGTGCAGGCAACCACCACGTCCTCACCGGACAGAAGGGCTTTCTGGAACGCTCCCGCCTCGCGCCGGCACAGGGTGGAATGCAGCGTCAGGTCTTCATGCAGCGCCTCGCCCAGGGTTTTTGCCTTCAGGGGCATGGTCTGGTTGCAATCGCATATCAGTGTGGTCATGGTCTATCGGGGGTTGCAACGTGAACTGTGACTGTGCCACGACTTCGCTGGTGGGGGTATTGGCATCATCCCGCAGCGACTCGTGCTGGGCGTTGGGTGATGAGGGAGCTGGTGAGGGAGGCAATGCAACAGGCGCTGCGGCAGCGTTCAACCCGGCCTGCGTCACCGCGTCCTGTTTGTCTTTGTCTTCGTCAAACAGGTTGAGAAATTTGGCGCTGACCATCTGGCGCAGCATGGCCTCGGGAATCGGGTCTGGCAGGGAATAGTCGTCAATGTAGGTGTCCATCCGGTCCATCACGTTGTAATGCGGGTCGGTGAACAGTTTTTTCATGGCGGCGTTTTTAACGTCAGCCGCCACGCCGCGCGCCATGAAAGGTTTGAAGTCTGATTGGGGGGTGAGAGCCTGAGCGTCTGCAAGGGTTGGCAATGGCACCTCGGGCGCGCCCTCTCCCCCGCCCTCTCCCGGGGGGAGGGGGAGAGGGAGTGGCGCCACCATGCCTGAGTTTTCACGCCCTCGCGCGCTGAAGGCAGACGCTTCGCTCCGGCTCTGGGGTGCGTCGGGCTTTTCACGCCCTCTCCCGCCAGCGGGAGGGGGCTGGGGTGAGGGTTGCAGTGGGTGTGAGGGCGGCTCAGCCAATACCGGCTTGCCTTCCTGCACATCCAGCTTGCGCTTGGACCAGCGGCTCAAAAATCCGTCAGTCATTTTGCATCGCCATTTGCATTGCCAGCTCCACCACCTACACCACTACCACCTCCACCACTTCCACCCCCACCAGCGCCCCCACCAAACTTCTTCTCCGTAGACACTGATGCCGGATTGCCAAACCGATCCGTGAGGGACTTGAAGCTCTCAGGCCGCTTGCGCTTTTTTAGCGCCTGTACATGATGTTCATCTACAAAGGCCTGCAGCCATTGAACAATGTCGGGCGGGGCAGGCACCTGTTCCACCGTTTCCTGCGCATCCAGCCAGCGTCCGGCATCGTGGTAGCTCAGGGTCACAATCTGCGGAATTGCGATGGACTCATCGGCAAAAACGGCTTCTTCTTCCATGCGCCACAGCACAAACCAGCAGGGGGCCTG
>JANMVO010000088.1:0-6769 GCA_031392805.1 Rhodoferax sp.
CACTGAGACCGGACTGATTGCCAAACACCTGGGTGACGCTCAAAACGAAGCGCCCGAGGCGGGCCAGGTACTGGTATCGACCGTGCAGGGTGTGGCCAGCGCCAAGTCCCGCAAAGCGGGCTACACCGACAAGGCAGATGACGACCGCCGAAGCCTGTCTACCTTTTTTGGGCTGGCTCGTGGTCGTAGCCTGGAGATCGGCCTGGTGGTGGACGAAGCCCACATTGCTTTGGACAGCGCCACCGAGTTTGGCCACTTTGTGAAGTGGCTCAAGCCCGACTATTTGCTGATGGCCAGCGCCACGCCCAAGGATGCACGGCTGAATGAGTTCATCGCGGGCGCAGGAAACATCGCTTTCAAGGCCTTCAGCGTCAGCCGGGCCGACGTGGTGGCCGAGCGGCTGAACAAGCCATGGCTGGAGACGGTGATCTATGACCTGCGCGACTCCATGCAGGGCATCACCGATTTGAAGCTGACGGTGCTGCGCCGCGCCTGGCGGCGCAACCAGCATATCGGCCAGATTCTGAAAAGCCGTGGACTGACAACAGTGCCGCTGATGTTGGTGCAGGTGGCCAATGGCAACGAGGCTATCCGGGAAGCTTATGAATTTTTGACGCAGGAGCTGGCCGTTGCGCCCAATGCCATCGGCTTGCATTCAGCGGACGAGCCCGACCCGGTGATGATGGCGGCGATTGCCGTCAACACGCAGATTGAGGTGCTGATTTTCAAGCAGTCGGCGGGCACTGGTTTTGACGCGCCACGGGCCTTTGTGCTGGCCTCTACCAAATCAGTCAACGACGAAGACTTTGCCATGCAGTTCATTGGCCGCGTGATGCGCGTGCCCGCTGAACTGCAACGGGCGTTTCCGGTGGCCTACACCGCGCCGTCAGAACTCGACACGGCCTATATCTTTCTGGCCAATGAACAGTCACAGGCCGGGTTTGCTGACGCTGTGGCATCCACCAAAGCCGTGATGTCCCAACTGGAGGGCCAAATTGAGGAGCTGCTAGCGCGGCGCACCGCCCACGGTGGTGTGTGTTTGAGCAACCACGTGACAGACCAGACACCGCTGGGTTATGACATTGGTTTGCTGCCCACGGTGGCACCGGACGGTACCGTGCGCCAACCCGTCTTGCCCGCAGCGCCGTTACCCGGTGATACGGATTTTTTGGCGCCAACGCCTTTGGGCGAAATTGGCGTCACGCCGGAGTTGTTTGGTTCTATCGACAACCGGGGTGAACTGGACGCACTGGACTTCATGGAAGGGGCCAGCGGCAATCAGCCTGCTGCAAAACGCATAGCACCCGAAAATCGAAATGAGCTAATGCAAGCGTTGGAAAGCAATGGCTTGCGGGCCTACCCACGGCTGGCAGCGGTTGCGCGTCGCGTCACGCCACAGCAGTTCACCACCGAGGTCAAGCCCTTGTTTGACGTGCTGGAATTGGACATCCGCGAAGCCGCTCGAACCCTGCCTCTTTCCGACGAGGTCAAGAGTGTCGCAACCCGCGCAGCCCTGAATTTGCTGACGGAACGCGAAGTGCGCACCGAACTCTTTGGTGGTGTGATTTTTGAGGAAAACGTGCAGGTGGTCACTGACCGCGCCGCCTTGATGCAACGCACGCAGGACGCATTGGAATCCGCAGGGCTCGAAGAACAGGACTTGATCGAGCTGATTGACGAACTGGCCAAACGCCTGCTGACCGAGATAGAGCGCGCCCACGCCTACCGCAACGATGATGTCCGGCACCATCCAGGAGCGCTTCGGGCACAGGCACGCGATGCCGCTTGCTGGGTCGTCCACAAGCAGTTGCCCGAGTTGCAGGAAGCGCTTCAAGCGCAGTGGGCCAATAAGGCGCGGGAAACATTGGCGCAGCCATTGCCAGATGCTCTGCTGATGCCTGCGGGGAAGGCTCTGTTACCGTCCAGAAAAAACATCTACGGCGTGTTATTTCCAGAAACTGACAGCGTGGCGCTCGCGGCTGGCACCCTGCCCTTTGCAGCCCAGCCCCTGTTCAAAAACGAGACATATGTGTTTGCGCAAGATGCTGGTGGCAGGCCGGTGGGCGATATTTTTTCAACGGCGCGGCTGGATGCAACCTATGAGTTCAACACGCACGAGCTGGCTTTCGCCAAGGCCTTGGACCGCACAGATTTTGTCGCCTGGTGGCACCGCAACCCGCAAGGCAAGCCCCATAGCATTGCGCTGATGCGCGCCGACAGCCGCAACATGTTCTACCCCGATTTCGTGGTCTGCCTTGCGCATGATCTGGATGACGAGCCGCTGATGCGTTTGGTAGAGACCAAACATGACGTGAAGGACGCCAACCGTAAAGGCAAACACCAATCCAAGACCTATGGCAAGGTGCTGTTTTTGACCAAAGACGCGCAGCGTTTCAAAATTGTGGATGACGACGGCAGCTTGGGTGAAGTGGTTGACTTTGATGATCTGGCCCGGCTCAAGCAGTGGATGCATGACTCTGCACCCCTTTCAAGCTGAAAATTACCGAGTAAATTGGCTCATATCCCGCGTCCAAATTACATAGTAAGCTACAAAATACATAGTACTTTAATTCATGCTCACCACAGAATTTTCTCCCGGCCTGGTCATTCAAGGCTTCACGCCGCCCCTGAAATTGAGCGATTACAAGCTCATCGCCTTCGACATGGACTCCACCCTCATCAACATTGAGTGCGTGGACGAGATTGCCGACGCGGCGGGCCGCAAGGCCGAGGTTGCCGCCATCACTGAAGCGGCCATGCGCGGCGAAATAACGGATTACAAAGACAGCCTGCGCCGGCGTGTGGCGCTGCTCAAAGGCGTCGGTGTGGCCAGCATGGAAGAGGTACTGATGCATCGCCTCAAGCTCAACCCCGGCGCTGCGGATCTGGTTGCGGCCTGCAAAGAAGCCCGCATGGTGACGCTGCTGGTCAGCGGCGGCTTCACGTTTTTCACTGACCGGGTGCGCGACGTTCTGCAAATTGACGCCACGCGCAGCAACGTCCTTGAAATCGAAGACGGCACGCATGGCCCGGTACTTACCGGCCGCATGGTCAACCAGCATTGGGGCGACATCTGCGACGGCGAAGAAAAGCGCCGCATGCTGATCCAGACCTGCGCCACCAACGGCATCCACCCACGCCACGCGATTGCGATGGGAGATGGGGCGAATGACCTGCCAATGATGGGCGTGGCGGGCCTGTCAGTGGCGTACCACGCCAAGCCCAAGGTGCGCGAACAGGCGATGGTGGCGATCAACTCAGGCGGGCTGGACCGGCTGCTGGAAGTCTTGAAATAGCCCTTTTTTGACATCCAAAAAATCAATCGGGACAGTACATGAGCAGCGATGACATGAACGGCTTGTTGGGAAGCCTGGTTCGATCTTTAGTCGGTAGCCATAGAGCAGAAGCATCTGCACGGACTCGGGGCGCAGATGAAGGCCCTGCCGTCCTGGGCTAGGGACGCGCGGATTTATTCATTGTGGATTCGTGGCGCTTGGGTTGGGATGGGCTGCAAGGCGCATTTGCAGCAAATATCGGGAATATTTGCAAAAAACCAAGTCCGCAGACCGCCCAAGCCAAGTGATCACGGGCCGCGAGTAATAAATCCGCGCTTCCCTAGTGAATCGCCGCATACATGATCTTCTCTTCGGTCGCCTCGAGCGCAGAATACTCCTCGACCACTTTTCCCATGCGCTGCACCAGGATGCGGTCCGACAGCGCCATGATCTCCGGCAGGTAGGACGAAATGACGACCACTGCCTTGCCTTCGTCGGCGAGCCGATTGATCAGTTCGTGGATTTCGGTGATCGCGCCCACGTCCACGCCGCGCGTCGGTTCGTCGAAGATGATCAGCTCGGGCTGCTGGATCAGCGACTTGGCGATCACCACCTTCTGCTGGTTGCCGCCCGACAGTTCGATCGCTTTCACGTCCTTGCTGATGGCACGGATGTTGAGCGACTTGATCCAGTGCGTGCCGACGCCGGCCGCCTCCGTGCGCGACACCAGCGGACGCTTGCCGCGCAGCTTGGCGAGCAGACCGAAGTAAATGTTGTTGGCGATCGACTGGGTCTCGAAGAAGCCCTCGACCTTGCGGTCCTCGGTCACGTAAGCGATGCCGTCGCGCACCGCGGATGCCGGCACTACGTAGCGCACCGGGCGGCCGTTGAGCAGCACGTCGCCACCGTGCATGAAATCCCGCTTGCTTACCCCGGCCACCACCTTGAAGGTCTCGGTGCGCCCGGAACCGACCAGCCCGAACACGCCGGTGATCTGGCCCGCGAATGCCGACAGCGAATTGTTCTTCACCATCGGCGCCATGCGCAGGTTCTGCACCGTTTCGACAGGCGCAGGATGCGCCCGCAGCCCTTGGCGAGTACATACAAGTCGCCTTGGCATTCGACCTCTTCCACGACACCGTGTTGTTTGCCGTCGAATCTGCTGTGCAGCGAATAACGCACCAGTCCTTCGGCCGTCATGAGGATTACCAAACCATAGGAGTGCGGCGGCGCCCAGGGCTTGACGACTCCCATCATCTTCAGCTGCGCTCCCTGCATCGGCTCAAGGAAAGTATTCGGTGGTGCTGCAGTACGTTCATTCATGGAAGGTCTCCCGAAAAATTATCAACCAGTGCGAATGAATCAGGCTTTTTCCAGAGCGGTGCCAGTGATGCGGCGGCGATCATTGCGCTTGATCCGGCTCGTGGTTTTTCTTTTCGGTAACTGGGTTACTCACTGTTAACGTCATGCCTGATACCGCGCGGAAAGGGTCGATTTAGCAAGAGTGCAGGGTCTAAGGAATATCCTAGCCCAAAATTGCCACACCCTTAACCTGCGCATACACGCGCTTGCCGACTTCCAGCTTCAAGGCATCAACGGATCGGGCGGTCACACGGGCCAGCAGGACGCTGCCATCCGCGTCGAGTTGCACCATCACCTGACCGGGACTCTCAGGCGACAAAGCGACGATGGTCACCGGCAGAATATTCTGGATGCTGGTGCCAATCTGCTTCTCCAGCGTCAGGCTCACATCGCGTGCCTGCACGCGGATGCGCAGCCTAGCGCCCACATCGATGGCCTGTTGCGGCAGGGTGAAATCACCGCCCGCAAAACGCACCAGCGTCAAGTGGTAGCCAGGGTCGTGGCTGATCACCGTCGCGCTGATCACAGCACCCGCCGCATCGCCATGCGCCATTGACAAATCCAGACGCGTCATCAAATCGGCGGTCGGTCCGCTGGCGACTGCCTGGCCGTCTTCGAGCAGTACCAGGTGGTCGGCCAAACGGGCCACTTCGTCAATGGCGTGGCTCACGTAGAGCACAGGAATATCCAGTTCGGTGTGGAGCTTTTCCAGATACGGCAGCACCTCGGCCTTGCGTTTGGCATCCAGCGCCGCCAGCGGCTCATCCATCAGCAGCAGGCGCGGGCTGGTGGCCAATGCGCGGGCAATGGCGACGCGCTGGCGCTCGCCACCCGAGAGGGTGTGCGGCTGACGGTTCAGAAGATGGCCTATGCCAAGCAACTCGACCGCCTGGTTGAGCGAAACCTTTTGCCGTGCTGTGTTTACCCGCTTCTGGCCGAACGCCAGGTTTTGGGCCACGCTGAGGTGCGCGAACAGCGAGGCTTCCTGAAACACATAACCCAGAGCACGCAAATGCGTGGGGACATAAATGCCTTTTGCATCGTCTTGCCAGGTTTCACCGTTGAGGGCGACGACGTTGCGCCTGGCGGCACTGCGCAGCGAAACGACGCGCTCCAGCCCGGCCACGGCGCGCAAACAGGTGGTCTTGCCCGAGCCTGAGGGGCCAAACAGCGCGGTGACGCCCGAGCCCGGCAGGCGTAAATCCAAATCAAGCGCGAAGGCGGGGAAGTTGACTTGCAACCGAAGCGTGATGACCCGCCCGCTTTGCCGGGCAGCGGCTTGTTGTCCGCCCCCCCCTTGGGAGAGGACCAACTCTTGTTCCCTCTTCCTCTGGGAGAGTGTTAGGGTGTGGGCTGACTTCGATCTCTGTCGCACCGGTTCAGAGATCACAGGATGCCCCGACTTCGGCCTCTGGCGTTGAAGGCATACAGCGCCAGCAGCATCACAAATGAAAACACCAGCATGCCACCGGCCAGCCAGTGCGCCTGGGTGTATTCCTGCGCCTCCACGTGGTCATAGATTTGCACCGATACCACGCGGGTTTTGTCGGGGATGTTGCCGCCCATCATCAGCACCACGCCAAATTCGCCCACCGTGTGCGCAAAGCCCATCACGGCGGCGGTCAAATAACCCGGCTTGGCCAGTGGCAGCACGACGCTGAAAAATGTGTCAAGCGGCGAAGCCCGCAGCGTGGCGGCAACTTCCAGCGGCCGCTCGCCGATGGCTTCAAACGCATTCTGGAGGGGCTGCACCACAAACGGCAGCGAATAGAAAACCGAGCCCACCACCAGACCCGCAAAGGTGAATGGCAGCGTTCCCAGCCCCAGCGATTGGGTGAGCTGCCCCACCGGTCCGTCAGGCCCCATCGAGACCAGCAGATAAAAGCCAATCACGGTGGGTGGCAACACAATTGGCAGGGCCACGAGCGCACTCACAGCAGATTTCAGCGGTGATCGGCTGCGCGCCAGCCACCACGCGATGGGCGTGCCCAGCAGCAGCAGGATGAGCGTGGTCAACCCGGCCAGTTTCAAGGTGAGCGTGATGGCACCCAGCGCAGCGTCAAAGGTCATGGCATGCCTTGGCGGGCGCAAGCCGCGCAGTGAATTTCAGCGTCGCGTCAAACAGCATGGCG
>JANMVO010000090.1:0-14959 GCA_031392805.1 Rhodoferax sp.
ACTTGGGGTCATACGGTTGAAATGCCTATCTGTGAAATCTTTGGCCATGGTGCCTCCTGGCAAGGGTCTCCCGGTTATCGTGACATCATACGTCTGCGACAATACTCGCAGCCGCCAGACCCGGTTCGCAAAATGTAGCCCATTTGCCGCCCGAAGAAGGCGTTTGTCAGGCCACTTGACTACGACGCAGTACTTGGAGGTGTCTCTTGCAGAGAATCGCTAGCAAATCCCTTGTCGACGAGTGCGTGCCACTGATGGGCAAAACCCTAAGAAGGGTGACAAAAGTTCTATTGCCTTTGGTCGTTCTTGCACTTTCCCACGGCGCGCGGGCGGACTTCGAGGTGACCGCCCCGGACGGGCGCCGCGTGCTGCTGAAGGACGATGGCACCTGGAAGTACCCGAATGCGAAGGAAAGCGCCGCCGCCGCCAAAGGCCAGCAAGTGGAAGAGGCCGTCTTGCAACTTGAGCAGAAGGTTGAGTTTGGCCCCTACTGTCGCATTGTGATGCGGCTCGACAACACCCTGCCCTATGAAATCGTGCACATCGTTCCGTCTTTTTCCGCTTACCGCGCGAATGGAACGATGCATGAAACGGTGAGTGTCGGGTTCCAGTCCATTCGGCCTGCGGACAGTCAGCAACGCACTGCCGAATTCACTCGAATTGCCTGTGCGGATATCGTTCGCGTACAGGTCAGCGACGCTGATCGCTGTCAAATGGGGGACCTCACCAAGTATTCGCCGGCCAACGGCCAATGTCTGGCGCGCCTTCGCGTAGCTCCCAGTACCCTGATGAAATTCGACAAGTAACCGGCCGGCATGGCAAAAGCCGGCGCGTGCCGCTCGCGTCAGGCCGCTGAGCTGCAGCGGCGAATCCAGCTCGCGGTCAGATTCGCCTGAACGCTGTTCTGGCGCAAGCGGTCGTTCTGGCCCTGCCACTCCACGCGGTCCAGCTCCTGGTCCTGGTTGAAACACGAAAAAACATGCCGGGTCGACCCGTCCGTTATCCGTTTTGTCGCTATACTTTATGAGGCAAACTATTTATATAGGACGGGGGAAAAAGCCTTTTTTGTCGGCTTATACCGCTATAGCCGCAATGCCTTGTACGTCCGTGTGTTGCTCATCCTGTTTGGTTGGGTAGCAGCGTTCGCCTCGTTCGGGTTTCTTGGCTACGGGGCACTCGTTGCCATCGCCTTTCACCTGCGCGTCATCTATGGGGAAGAGCCGTGGCTCGCGCCAAAGGCATGGTGCCAGATGGCAGGCATATGCGAGTCAAGTACCACGTTGGCTTCTGCTTGCGGCGAGATGAGGCCTACTCCTTCGCTCGGAGCACATTGCACAGTCGCCACGCGGGGGTGTGAAACGGGTGCAGGTCCTGAAGTGATATCATCGGCAATAGTATGACTTTGCGTGCCGTGTTAGATACGAACGTGCTGGTTGCCGCCTTCACCAGCAACCGTGGGGCTTCTTTTGCGCTGCTTGACCAAGTCATGGATGTGCGCTTTGTGTTGTTGGCGTCGCCCGCTTTGTGGCTGGAGTACGAGGCGGTTCTCAAGCGGCCTGAGATTCGAAAAATGCACCGGCTGACGTTGCAGGATATTGACGATGCACTTAATGCTTTGTGCTTTCATGTGCTGCCCGTGACGGCTCATTTTTTGTGGCGACCTCAATTGCGCGACCCCAACGACGAAATGGTGCTGGAGGCCGCGATCAATGGCATGGCAACGCACCTTGTTACTTTCAATATGCGTGATTTTGAACTGCCTGTGCAACGACACCATAAAGCACAGGCCAGGCGGATGGGTCCGCGCGCTTGCACGCCATCGGATTTTTTGAAACTATTGGAGAAATCACCATGAGCCAAGTTGCTTTGCGTTTGCCCGACTCCCTGCACCAGTACGCCAAGCAACTGGCGGCGCAGGATGACGCGTCCCTCAATCAATTCATCGTGACGGCAGTGGCTGAAAAAATTTCAGCACTCCGTACGGAAGCTTTCTTCCAGGAGCGGGCGGCGTTGTCCAGCCGCGCCAAGCTCAAACGCGTGTTGGCCAAGGTTCGTGACGTGCCCCCGCGCTCAGGTGACGAGTTGCCCTAATGCCGGACCGCAAATCACGATCCTGGACAGCGCATTCTGGTGGGAGATCGACCAGGCCGCGCATGGCTGCGGGAGATGCGGGGGTTTTACGCCGGTTGATGGCTGCTTCAAGGGGCATACTTCGGGTCATACGGTTGAAATGCCTATCCGTAGGTCTTGACCGTGGCTAACAGTCGCCCGCAGGTCCGTTTTGACTCCAAAAACTCTCTTTCAGGTATGAAAAAGGCCTATAGCCCTTGTCCTATATGCATAGTAAGCTATTTAAAGAGTAGCGTATGCATTGACCCGCATCCACCAGCTTCCTATTCCGCCACCATCCCCGCCTCCCGAAACGCCAACCCCCAAGCCTGCAGTTGGCCCTGAATAAACGCCGCCATTTCATCGGGTGTGGAGCCCGCCAGGTCAAACCCCAGCTTTTCGATCTTCTCCCCGCACGTCGGCGCGCTGCATGGCGGCGTTGAGTTCGCGGTTCATGCGTTGGGCAAGCTCGGGCGGCAGTTTGGCAGGGCCAAACAGCGCTGCCCAAGTGCCCGGTGTGAAGGGTGGCAGGCCGGCCTGCGCGCCGGTCGGCACGTTGGGCAGCAGGCCGGAGCGCGCTGGCAGCAGCACGGCCAGCGCACGCAGCTTGCCTTCCTTGATGTGTGCCAGCGTGCTGCTGGGCGTGAGGAAGGCGACCTGCACGTGGCCACCCAGCAGGTCGATAACGGTGGGACCTTCGCCCTTGTAGGGCACCAGGGTCATGTCCACATTGGCAGCCGACTTGATGCTGGCGTGCATCAGCTGCGTCACGCCGCTGTAGCTGCCATAGCCCACGCGTCCCGGATTGCTGCGCACGTAGCTCAGGAATTCGCTGAAATCTTTGGCAGGCACGCTAGGGTTGACGGTCATCACGTAGACATAGCGGCCCACCAGCGACACTGGGGTAAAACTCTTCACAGGATCGTAGGGCGGGTTCTTCTTCAGCAGCGGTACCTGCATCATCGCCGTGTTGGTGGCAAGGAAGAAAGTGTGCCCATCGGGCTCGGCGCGGGCCACAAAGTCCCCTGCGATGGCGCCGTCTGCGCCGGGCTTGTTTTCGATGATGACAGGCTGGCCAAGCGACTGCGTCATGCTCTGCGCCAGGATGCGCGCTACAGCGTCGGTGGAGCCGCCGGTCGGGAACTGCAAGACGATGCGAACTGGTTTGGTGGGCCACGACTGGGCCATTGCCATTGATGGGTCGATGGCCAGCACCGTTGCAAATAAGGTCGGCAGTGCGAGCCTAATTGCGCTTGTCAGTGCGTTTGTCAGTGCGAATGCCAGGGCTGCCTTGATTCCCCAGCGCATGGTGACGTGTTTGATCATGTGTTTCTCCATAGGCAAGTTCATGCCCAAGTTTGTAACACAAATTGCAATGAACGTACTACAATCTTTGCATGAACACCAGTCACCTCACGCTTCGCCTGAGCAGCCAGGATGCATTGCTGATCGAGCATTTGCGAGTGCAGACCGGGCTGAGCAAATCAGACGTGGTCAAACATGCCTTGCGGACCCTTGCCAGCAATGAGGATTTTGCAGCCCCTGCAGGCCAGGGCCTCTTTGCACTCGGTGAAAGCAGCTTTGGCAGGCATGGCGACGCATCGCGACAGTCCGCCGACATGAAGTCGGTGGTGCGCGCGCGGCTCATGGCAAAACGCAAGGCATGAGGCTGCCTGGGCCCCTGACGGTGCTGGCTGACAGCGGGCCGCTGGCGGCGCTGTACAACCGGCGTGACAAACACCACCAGCACGCGCTGGATTTTTTTCGCGTGCATGGGGCCAATCTGCGCATTCTCACAACGTGGGAGGTGGTCTCCGAGGTGATGTACTTCCTTGATTTCAGCGTCGCAGCGCAGAGCGATTTTCTGCAATGGCTGCATGCCGGGCACGTGAAAGGCCTGCTTACCATCGGCGCGCTGGAGCCTGTTGACCTGCCCGGCCTGGCCGCTTTGATACGCAAGTACGCCGACCGTCCGATGGATTTGGCCGATGCATCGCTGGTCTGGCTGGCCGAGAAAACCGGCGTGACTGACATCATCACCATTGACCGCGCCGATTTCGCGGTTTACCGCACCGGCAAACGCAAGTCATTCAAGAACCGGTTTGGTGCTTGAAGGCGGCCGCCGCCGAGTTCATTCCATCCCAGTCCGCGCAGTCCATTTGCGCTCGTAGTCCACTGCTTTCCCCGAAGGCTGCCGGCACTTGGCCTACATCCAGACGCGCATAGGCTACACTGTCAAGCTTGACATGCCCATGCTCAAGGGCCCGGTGGTAAAAGACTTATACCGCCGGGGGGCCGACTGGCTGGCAGGCAAGCGGCTTGAGCGCTGAGCATCGACAAGAGCAAGGCCAATAGCATGATCAAACACATCGTCGTGTGGAATGTGAAGGGCGCAAGCCTTGGCGAGAATAATGCGTCGATTCAACAGCTTCAATGCCGGAACGCCCGGCGAACAGGCCACCCAGTGCCGCAAAGATCAGCACCGGCGCACTGCGCACCATGGCCACCAGAATGCTGGAGAGTTGGATGTCGTCCATCAAGCAAGGCCCTTGCTGTCAGGCTCCGCGCGCTTGAGCAGGGCCGCCAGCGCGGGCGCATAGAGGTTCTCCATGGCCCCGCAATAAAGAATGATCAACCCTTGAATGAAAATGAAGGTCTCGGGCGCAATGCCGGGCTTTTCAAGCGACAAATCAAAGCCGCCCTGAATCAGCCCGCCAAACAAAAGGGCCGAGAGCAAAATGCCCACTGGATGATTGCGCCCCATCAAGGCAACGGCAATGCCGATGAAGCCTGCGCCCGCCGTGAAGTTGAGCCCCAGGTGATGGGATGAGCCCATCTCGCTGTTGACCGCCGCCATGCCTGCCAGTGCACCTGACACCGCCATCACGCCAATCATGGTGCGCTGGATGGAAATGCCCGCATAGTGGGCGGCGTGCGGGTTCAGCCCGAGCGTGCGTACTCTGTAGCCGGCCCCGTTTTCGCCCACAATGCCGTGAATTGAGCCTTTGGCAACGCTGAAGCTGAGGTGGTCGTTGGCCTTGACGGCTCCAAACTGCTTGCAGATGTTTTTGAATTCAATGGCAGGGGTCACGGTGAAGAGCAACCCCCCATTTTTTAAAATATTTGGCACGGAACCAGAGACCTCAAACCGGGCAGCTGCTGGCGGCGCGGAAATCCACCACCTTCACCTTGCCCGACAAAATGTCGGCGCTGGCCTGCTTGATGCGCGTTTCCATGGCGGGGGTGATCAGCTTGATGCGCTACCCGTTTATAGTTCGTTTGTGCTTGTTTGGGGCTCCGGGTCAGGGAAAACACCGTGCTCCTGTACCGTTGTAACGGAACGTGCGTGAAGTGTGCAAGGACGCCCGCCGTGGGCTGTTAAAGTGCGGAGCCTTGGAGAAATTATGAAGTGTCGGTTTGCAGAAATTGTCTTGTCAACGATGCTGGGTTCAGCAGCCTTGGGCAGGGAGCGCCTTGCCGGTGCAAGTCGGTCGGTGGCATAAAACAGACGGTTGCCACCCATGCCATCTACGGTGTTCATCAAAGTTGTGGGTTTTCGTGATGCTGAGCGGCATGCACTCAACACGGTTTTCAGGCTGTCAATGGGGCGTCCGGCGTCTTATGCGCTGTGGACCGCCGAGGCGCCGGTGCCGGCGCAATTGGCGCTGGTTGACGTTGACAGCTACGAAGGCGGACTTGAAGTCGCGTCACCCGGATTCAACAAAAACCAGAAGCTTATCTGTGTGGGCGAGCGCGCACCGGCCAGTGCCTGGCGCGTATTCACCCGCCCCTTGAGCTGGTCGGATGTGGTGCATGCGATGGACGGGCTTTTTGCTCCCTCGACCCCGACCGATATTGATGCCGGCACCGGTAAAGGTAGCGCAATCAATTTGTCGCCAGGCGTAAAGGCGTCGTTGCTTGTGGATACGTCTCGAGACCAACGCTTGTACCTGCGCGCCCGCCTGGCGCTGGCGGGCTTGGTGGAAGTCGATGATGCGCCGACCAGCGCACAGGCATTGCACCTGGCGCGACGCCGCTTTTACGATCTGGTGATTGTGAACCTGGACCCGCCCGAGCTGGACGGCTGGAGGTTGATCGACAAACTGGTCGCGCTTGAGCCCGCGATTGGCTCTGTGGTCATGAGCACGCAACACATGAACTTGCATGTGCAGCAGCGGGCCGAGCAGGCCGGATGCCGTGGTGTGCTGGAGATCCCCGTCGATCCCAACCAGTTTTTGCGGTTGCTGCAGGAAATATAGCTAAACACGGTTATCTGATAAGGGTCACCGGCTGTTTTGATCGGGTAGAGTGAAGAAATTTGGCCAGACTGGCCTCTATCGGCAAAGGCTCGGCCCCGACGCTGGCTGCCAGCAGCTCTGCGCACAGCACCGACAAACTCAAACCCCTTGAACCCAGGCCCGTGCTGATCCACAGCGTGGGCTTTGCGCCGTCGACCAGTGGACCCACCACCGGCAGGCGGTCGCTCGCAGCGCAGCGGATGTTGCGCCAGGCGTGGATGCTGCCACTGGCAAACTGGTCGGCCAACGCATGGGCGGACGCGGGCAGCAACATCTTCAAGCGTTCATGATTGGCGCAGTGCTGTGCCGTGATGGAAGGCGCAAGCGCCTGCCCGCTGTTCTCGAAAGTGGCACCGGCAAACCAGGCGCTGCCGCCGTTGACGGGTACGTGGGGCGTGAAGCTGCCCCGGCCATTTACCGGAAACGGTGGCAGCGCTGCGGTATCGGTGCTTCTCTGCATGGCCCATGACATTTGCCCGGCAATGCGCTGCAGCGCTGGCACACGGTTCACGGTACTGGCAAGGCCTGGCGTCAGGGTTGGCGATAGGGTAGGCGATAGGATTGACGTCAGGGCGGCCAGTTGATTGAGCAGTTCTGACGAGCCTGCTGCAGCGGCCACCACCACCAGTCTGGCTCTGGCCAATATTTTGTTGGTAGCGTCGCATAGCACCCACCCATCGTCTTCACGCTGAATCGACGCAACCGAAGCGCCGCCTGCGAACTGCACACCCGGCTGCGCCAGCCATGCCTGCACCAGTTTGGCCGGTTTGATCCAAGCCGCTTTGTCATGCCATAAGGCCGGCGTGCTGGATGGCAATCCTGCACCCCAGGCCGCATTGGTCAACATGGACGTTGCGGGGCGCGACCAATCCAGACCTTCTGCGGGCCAATTCAATGGCAGACCGGGGGAGTAACCATCCGCTGGGCGCTGCAGCACACCGGTGCCACTCCAATCCTGTCCCTGGGTCAATAGCGTGCAGGCCTGATTTAACGTCATGCGCATGCCGCTGCGCGAGAGGCGGGAGCGCGGGCTGTCATCTGCCGACACATGCGGGACCATCAGCCCTACCGGCAACCCGGACGCTCCGGCGGCGGGCGTATCTGCGGCGTCCAGCACCTGCACCTGCCAACCGCGACGCGCCAGTGCTGCGGCTACGCTGGCACCCGCCAGGCCCGCGCCAATGACGGCGCAGGTAGTGGGTGCCAGACTTGGGTGCGAAAAGTATGTGTGCTTGGCTTTTGGCTCCCAGCGGGGGTTGTAATGCCCTTGCCATTTGTCGGCCACTGCTAGGGGCCGCAATTCAAAACCATTGTGATTCAGGGTACCGAGCAGTTTGGGTGGCACGCGATCAATGGTCATGCTTGTTCCGCGATGACAGCAGCGCGCCAGGGCCTTGACGGCCCAGTGGTCCCAAACGGGTGCGCCGCACGGCAGGTCAGCGCCCGACAGGTAAACTGAATCGGCGACAAACCGCTGCTCACGCAGCATGGCTTTCAAGTCGCCCACGCACAGGGTGAGCAATACGTGCCCCTGCTCGAAGACAAGACGGTGAAAGCCTGGCAGCATGCCAAAGCATTGGGAGGCGAATTGCTGCGCCAGCGGTGTCAGGCCAGGGTGGGGAGCTGCAGCAACCAACAGCCGGTTTGGGTCTGGTGCCAGGGCAGTGATGGCCACATAGTGCAGGATCCGTGGGTGCCCCACATCCGCTAGCCATGCCGCCCAGGTGTTCAAAAATATCAGACCATCCGACAGATTGGGTTCCAGCACCCGCAAGGCGTTTTGCTTTCCGCACGCCTGCGGCAAACCACGGCCTTGTACAAAGTCCTGTGGCGGTGGTTCAAGCATGAATGGTTTGTGCGGACAGTAGCGCGGCAGATGACGCGCAATCAGGAATCACGAATTGGGAGGTGTGTATCCTTGAGCGGCATCTGCGCCGCCGCCAAAGAAATGATTTTCCATCTGGCGTGCCAGATATTGCCGCGCGCGTGCATCGGCCAGATTCAGGCGGTTTTCGTTGACCAGCATGGTCTGGTGCTTGAGCCACGCCGCCCAGGCCTCTTTGCTGACGCTTTCCCAGATGCGTTTGCCCAATTCGCCCGGGTAGGGCGGAAAGTCAAGGCCTTCGGCTTCTTTTCCAAGTTTGATGCATTTGACGGTACGTGCCATTGGGTGCTTCTTTCCAGTTAAAAATCTGATGCAGCGCATCTCTGGTCAATTCTAATGGTCCCACAATCGCCCCCCTTATTCGATCCCTAAATCGCCATCAATCGTGTTCTGGCGCTTGAATTTCTCCTGACGTGCCCCACTTGGTTTGCATGAACGCAACCAACGCCCTGCCTCCAAAAACCAACCTGACCGTGACTCATGTGCTCGCAGAGTTGCTTGAGCGCCTGGAACACAGCAGGATTCCGGTGGACCCAGTTCAATACCGCTCGGTCGTGCAGCACTTGGTGCATGAACTCGGCGATGTACGGCCTAGCGCGGCCTTGGGCACGCTGCTGGACTCCCATCCAGCCGCAGCAGAGCTATATGAAAACGTCAACTACCAATACGCCGGTTTGTGCCGTTCTTCACTGGACATTTCACTGGCGGCAGAACGCTTGGCCAAAGAAGCGATAAAATCAGCCATGCGTCAATCAACAAAAGGTCCGGCAAATGGCAAGAGCTGAAGCAAAAACCGCCGTGCTGCCTGACGGGCTGCGGTATAAATCCAAGGTGTCCGGTTCGCCGTTTGCGGCGGCGGCATCGTTCGGCGGGGCTACCATGTCCTGCTTTATGTGCGGCAAGCACCGGGCGCGCTCTCTGATGGGCACGCGCAAGGTGCTGGGCAAGGCCCAGGCGGTGTGTGCGCCGTCGTGCAAAGCGCTGGACGAGGCGACCGGCTGAACTGTCGGGTTGGTGTTGACCCCGTCGCGGCTGAATTTTCCGCCATCAAGCGGGTAGCTGCCCGGAATTTGCACGCCGGTTAGAGATGCTCCCAGGTCGTGCGCAGGTGCCGATGTGGGTTCCCTTCGCTTTTTTTCTGACAATCCCAACCCTCTTCCGTCATCTCACCCATGAGCGCATTTAACGAAGCACGCGTCTTGAGCGTGCACCACTGGACGGACAAACTGTTCAGTTTCACCACCACGCGGGACCCGGCGTTTCGTTTCAGCAATGGCCATTTCACGATGATTGGCCTGAAGACTGACGCCAAGCCGCTGATTCGCGCCTACAGCATTGCCAGTGCAAACTACGAAGAAAACCTGGAATTTCTCAGTATCAAGGTGCCAGAGGGGCCGCTCACGTCCAAGTTGCAGCACATCCAGGTAGGCGACGCGGTCATTGTCGGACGCAAGCCCACTGGCACGTTGCTGATTGACTACTTGCTGCCAGGCAAACGGCTGTATTTGCTGTCCACTGGCACGGGTCTGGCACCGTTCATGAGCATCGTGCGCGACCCGGCCACCTATGAAAAATTCGAGCGGGTGATTCTGGTCCATGGTGTGCGCGAAGTCGAAGAGTTGGCTTACCGTGAATACCTGACAGAGCATTTGCCCGCGCACGAATTTTTGGGCGGGATGGTGGCCAAGCAGCTCAGCTACTACCCCACCGTAACGCGTGAAGATTTCATCAACAAAGGCCGTGTGACTGAGTTGCTGGACAACGGCAAGTTGCATGATGACCTGGACCTGCCGCCCTTGGACGCCGCACAAGACCGCGTCATGATCTGTGGCAGCCCGGGCATGCTGCGCGACCTGAAATCAATGATGGAGGGGCGTGGTTTTCACGAGGGCAATACCAGCAAGCCGGGTGCCTTCGTGATTGAGCGGGCTTTTGCTGAGCAATAGGCGCAAGCGCCAAGCGCGAGTTGAACTTGTAGCATCAATCTGATACCAACTTTGCACATTGGCATAGAAAGTCGAACTTGGAATTCTTGATACGTTTGTTTGACCACACGCCGCGTCGCGTTCTGGCCCTGACCTGCCTTGCTTGCCTGGGGCTTCTGGCCTACGGTTTGTATTTGCAGCATGTGGTTGGTCTGGAGCCATGCCCAATGTGCATTGTGCAACGATATGCTCTTATTATTATAGCTATAATTGCTGGATTAACAGGGGCTACAGACCGGAAAGGCTTGCAAATCACAGGAATTTTGCTGTTGCTGGCAGCCGCCGTTTTTGGCGCTTTTGTAGCGGCACGTCAAAGCTGGCTGCAATGGTATCCGCCCGAGGTGGCATCCTGCGGGCGTGACTTTTACGGCATGATTGAAACCTTCCCCCTGCAGCGTGCCATCCCGATGATTTTCAAGGGCGGTGGCGACTGTACCAAGGTGGATTGGACTTTCCTCGGTGGCTCCATCGCCAACTGGTCATTCCTGAGTTTTTTCGCCATTGCCACCCTGGCCGGAGCACTGATCTGGCGCTCCATATTCCGGAGCGTTGGATAAGGTTGTCAAGGGTGCGCAATCACCATCAGCGTGCGTGCCCTCTTCAAAGCACAACTCTGACACTTCTCAAGCGTTTGCGGGTCCAGCGCCGCAAAACTCTCATCAAGAATTGTGAGTTGGGCGTTTTGAAGCAAGGCTCGGGCCAGAAAAATTCTGCTGCGCTCCCCGTGTGAAAGTTGCCAGCCGGTTTCACCTACCCGTTGCATCATGCCGGAAGGCGTTTTTTCGATCAGCCCGCCCAAGCCCAGCTCAACGCACAACTGCTTCGCTTCTTGTATATCGGTGTCGCTGGCGGGCCAATTTCGCCCCATCAACAAATTGAACGCAAGCGAGCCAGAGAGGATGTGGTTTTCGTGAAACTGCGGCGCTTCGGTGGCCAGTTGGTGCCAGGTGTCGCCCAGGGTGTGGCGGTCCAGCCCGTTCAACAGCAACAGACCTGACTCGGGGGTGCGCAGTCCCACCAGCAGGCTGGCCAGCGTCGAATTGCCGCCCCCGGAGGCGCCTTGCAGCAGAATGCGGTCGCCACGGTAAATGGCAAGGTCTGCACCTCGCAGCACGGCTTCACCGCCCTCGTGGTAGCGAAAAACGAGCTGACTGGCATCGACCAGCTTCACGCCTTCACCCATGCGCTCACCCAAACGTTCATCAGTTTGGCGTTCAGCGGACAACTGGGCATTGGACAAGTAAGGAGCGCTCAGTGACTTTTTAGCGGCGGAGTGAAACAGCGCGGCCACGTTGATCCACGCCAAACCAGCGCTGGACAAGGACGCCAGGCCACCTGATATGCCCATCAGCGCCCGGTTGGCCAGCATCACGCCGCCAAAACCAATCGCCAGGCCAATGATGTTGCCGGTGCCGGCGATCAGGCCTGGGGCCAAGCCAGCCAAACCCACCAGCATCCAGCCGCGCGGCATGACGCCTGTAACAGGAAGAATAGCCTGGTCCATCACTTTGGAGGCCGCCAGATAGTCTTTCATGGCCAGGTCTTCCCTTGCAGCCCTGCGCCCAGGCCGCTCCTGCGCCAAACTGGTGCGATGGCCCACCATGCGCTCCACCAGGTCGTGCGTCATTTCCAGCCGCATCAAGGTCCAGTGGCGCAGGCGCTTAACGTATTTCCACCGGAAGGCCAGTATCAAAACCAGCCAGCCCGCCAGCAGCCCCAGATGCAGCAGGCCACCGGCGCCTGCCACCAAAATGGTCGCGGCAAAGCACAACTCCAGCAGTGAAACCAATACGCCCATGCCGCCGTTAAAGGCCAAGGACTCCAGCGCCTGCGAATCCATCACCCGGCTGAGCAACTGGCCTGCACCCAGGTGGCGGGTGATTTCGATGTCCATGCGCAAACTTCCGATCAGCAGGCGGGACTTTAGCAAACGGCCAAATTCCACGGCAAAGGTTGCGTCAAGCCAGCTGCCCAGCAGGCGCACGGAAATCAGCGACAGAAATACTTCCATATAGATAGCTAACTATGAATATAGGACAAGGGCTACAAGCAGTTTTCTCATTTATTTAGTCGCTTTTCAGACGAACAGAGCGCATGCGGGTCGGAAGCGGCTTTAAAGGCAGGCGTGAAGTGCAGCGCTCAATAAGCGCTTTCCCATACCGGTTTGTTGGCGTCGCGTTTTTGAGTGGACAGCCTTGCGCGTGTTAACCCAACAAGTTTCGGTTGGCATAGGGATGGCTTATTGGCCTGCAAGCTGTATGCATTTAACCAGGAGAAAACCATGAAAGTGAAAACCAATCTTCACGACGGTGCAGGTAGCGCTGGCGGTGGCAACTCGACTGTTGTGATCGATCCAGCGGCAGCAGCAATGGGCAGTGACAAAAACGGCGCTGGCCAAGCCGATATCTGCGGCGTCTACAGAGGCGACGGTGTAGGCGGTATAGGCGGCACAGGCGGCAAATTATGCCCCGTCGGTATGCCAAGCTTGCCTGGCAGCGCTTGCATCCCGTTGCGTGGGTGCCTGAGGCAGCACGCACTTAATCTGTGACTTGTTGGTTCCCTGCCTAAGCGACAGCACGACCGGCGATGCAGCCTCGTCAGCCAGTCGTGCCACGCGTTTTGATGGTTTGCAAAATTCTTTTATATTAGTAGCAAACTATGTATATTCCACAAGGGCTATCGGCCGGTTTGTCTACAAAATGTCGGCACTTTTCAGATAAGCAGCCCGTATGCGGGTTCGGAGCCGCTTAAGAGGCGGGCGTGAAGTGCAGACTGAATCCGAACTTTTTCAAGCCAATTTTATGGCGTCGCTTTTCGTGGTGGACATCACGATGCCGGTTTGGCTACCTGGCAAGGTGGACGCGCAAGCGCGTCTCCAATCATCTTCTTCAGGACCTTCAATGAACTCAAAAAAAATAGTCTTGCCGTTCGCAATCGCGCTGATCACGCTGGGAACGCTGGGCGTTTTGGGAGGATGTTCGTCTGTACCCGTCGTTGACGCAACCGCGCTGCCCGCGATGCCGGTGGCGTTCAAGGAAGCAGATCCCCGCTGGACCGCCGCAGTACCTGCCGAGTCCCAAGCCCGTGGCAACTGGTGGAAGGCCTTCGCAGACCCGGTTTTGGACGATTTGGTGGATCGTGCGAACAGCGGCAACAGCAGCATCCAGCAAGCAGGTGCCAGGGTAGAGCAGGCCAAGGCCTTGCTGCGGGGTGCCGACGCCAACCGCACGTTGCAAGTCAGTGCCAATGCCGGCGCGTCCCGCCAGGGTGGTGCGCTGATCAACGCCATCGGCAGCAGTGGCATCTTGTTCAACACCAGTGTCAATCTGTCATACGAGGCCGACCTGTTTGGCCGCCTGGCCAAAGCCAGCGATGCCGCCGTGCACGATGCGCTGGCACGCGGGGCCTTGATGCAAAGCGCACGCCTGGCGGTGCAAACCGATGTGGCACAAACCTATTTTTCCTTGCGCGGGCTTGACACCGAACGCGCCGTCTTGCGCGCGGCGTTGACGGCCCAGCGAGCGGCCGTTGAACTCAACGAGCGGCGCGTGCGGGCTGGTCTGCTTGCCGACATTGACCTCGAGCGGCAACGCATGTCCCTCACCGCAACCGAGGCGGATCTCGCTACGCTGCAACGCCAACGTGCGCAGCATGAACACGCACTGGCGGTGCTGGTGGGCGAGGTCGCTTCCAGCTTTGCTGTTGCCGAGCGCGATTGGACCGGTGCCTTGCCAGTCATCCCCCCGGGCATTCCCAGCACATTGCTGGCTCGTCGGCCCGACGTCTCGGCTGCACAGTCTTCAATCCTGTCGGCGCAGGCGCGCTTGGGCGCATCCCAAGCAGCCTGGTTTCGAAGCCTGTCGCTGACCACGTCAGGTGGCTTTGCATCGCCGGAATTGAGTCAACTGTTCAAGACGTCGGTTTTGGATTGGGCAATTGGCGGCGTGATGTCTTTGCCGCTGTTTGATGGCGGGCGGCGCGAAGCTGGCTTGAAAGGCGCGTCTGCTGAAGTCGATTTGTCGCTGGCCACGTACCGCGAGCAGGTGTTGATTGCCTTCAAGGATGTTGAAGACCAGCTCGCTTCATTGCGCATTCTGTCGGACCAGGCTGACATTCAACAACGCGCTTTAACCTTTGCGGCCCGCATCACCAAGCTGTCAGATTCGCGCTTTCGCAATGGCCTGTCGAGCAAGCTTGAAGTGCTTGATGCGCGCCAAAGCGAACTGTTGAGTGAGCGCAAGGTGGTTCAAGTGCGCGCATCGCAATACCAGGTCACTGTGGGGCTGGTGAAAGCCTTGGGCGGAGGCTGGTAACTGGCGCTCTTTTGAAAGTGACTGGCACTGCCTGGCAACACGATCAGATGATCATCAGGCTCCGGCAGGTGCCTCAAAACCAATCTCCACCACCCGGATTTTTTCGAGAGACTCCAGTCTGGCGCGTTTGCCACCGCGCTGGAACTGCAACACTGACCAATCGTAGGTGCCTACCAGCTGCTGGGTGGTGGCATCGGCGCAGCGGGCTTCCAGCTGCTTCCAGAATTCGGCAGGTGACTGTCCGGTGATCGCAATGTGCTGGGGCGTCAGAAAAGCGCGGGCGTAGCCCAGGTCCATGGGGCGGCGTTGCCGAAACAGCGAGGCTCGTGCAGGAGCGATGCGCGAGGCTGGCGCATCGCCTGCACTATT
>JANMVO010000096.1:0-14181 GCA_031392805.1 Rhodoferax sp.
CCCATGATCGCAGCGCTGGCGATGAGTTTGAGTTCAGTGTCGGTCATTACGAACGCGCTGCGATTGAGACGCGCCACGCCACGCAAGGGCTGAAAGATCTCAAAACGACCATGGACATCCTCGCACATGCTCTATGGGCCGGCGCAGGTGTGGCGCTGGCGCGCCGCCGCTGGACAATCCCACCTCGCACCGTGGCTGCCACGGCGCTTGGCGGGATCGGTCTGTGGTTATGGCGTTCCAGAAAAAGCAGACGCGGCCAATAATTGCGGGCTTGTTCCATGGCAAGAACGTCGGCGCGTTCCACCAAGTCTTTAGAGAGAATGTGCTCATGACGCCAAACCTCGCACCTGCCCTTCAGCCCCTCACGGGCCTCTACGAACCCTCCGCCATCCAGCAGTTCCCGGACGGGCGCTTCCTGGTGGTTGAAGATGAAAAAGATCATGCCTTCAGTCGGCTCACCCTCAGCGCCAGCGGTGATGTCAGCCAAAAGTCACTGGGCCCGGGCTGGTTCCATGGCGGGGACCCGATCTGGAAGCTGGACGACTTGGAAGGACTGACGCGTGACGGCTTGGGTCACCTTTACGCCATCACCTCGCATTCACGCAAATCGCAACGCCTTACGCCTTAATCCCGGTCCATAGCGTGCGGCTCAATCTGCGCGTTCTTCGTGTTTTTGAGCACCTTGACTAAAGGTCGCCGCAACATACCATTTCAGCGCCAACGCACGAATGGCATAAAATTTAAGTGTAAATTTGTGCTAACGAAGGTGACTTGCAATGCAAAAGCAGCGTAATTTTTCGTTCTATTTTTGTAAAAACACGTAGTTTTATGGTGAACCTCGAGCAACCAATGGGGACAAAAATGAAAACAACTATTTTTAGACCTACAAATCGTTTGATCTGGTTCAGTGCAATGATGACTTCAGCCCTATTCGTGAGCGCCTGTGGTGGCGGTGATGGCACCGACGGACTGTCTGGCCAAAACATTGCGCTTCGCACTGGCACCGAGCCTCCAGGGGCTAATTGTCCGGCGGGTGGAACCAAGTTTGAAGCCGGACCCGACAACAATAAAAATGGTGTCCTGGACAACTCAGAAGTAAGTGCCACCACATTTGTGTGCAATGGCGCTACTGGTGCAACTGGAGCGACGGGGCCAGCGGGGCCAGCGGGACCAGCGGGGCCAGCAGGGCCAGCAGGGCCAGCAGGGCCAGCAGGGCCAGCAGGCCGGCTTGGTTAGGCGTTGTGTAAGTTGTCACAAAATGGTGGTGATTTAGTTGTTTTTTTTCGGGAACTTAACTCCCTGTTTTTGGGGTATCAGCGTCTTCTATTCCTTGCAGTGCCTTCGGTGAAGTAAGGACGCAATCTGGGCTGGGCGCTGATTTGGTGAACCTGAAATTGCTCCCTATGGCTCCGACGACGCACCCACTTTCTAGATCACCACCACACCCAACCCCAAACAAACCGCGCACCTGAACTGATCAACCTGATCAAACCGTAGACAGAACGCAGAACCCCAAATTCAAGTTCGCGAGAGGGAAAATTCAGGGTTTGGGGGGAACTTCAAGTTAACTTTTTGGATGCTGTTGAAGCTATCAAGACAACCGTGAGATGTTTCAATTCTCCGGACGTTTTTGCCGTTTAAAACGGTATTCCTTAGCTGATGGTCAGTTATTTTTTTGCTGTTGGCTGTAACAATTTTCGCTCCAAGCCAATCTGGATGCCTTGCAGCCTGACCTTTAGTTCGACAGCTTTGCCGATGTCGATCACGTGAACCTCACGCCAGCGTGCACGCTCCAGATCTCTAAAAGCCACCATCACGCCAATTGCCTTCACCTCGGGGCCAAACTTCAGGGGCAAGACCTTCTCCTCACCGGGGCGAAGCAAAAACTCTTCACGTTGCACCAGTTCAGCGCCTAATGTAGCGGTATCTTTTTCGTACAGCGAAAAGAAATCAGCCGACTCGAACGTTGCAGCCGATTTCAGTGCGTAGATGCGTATCGTTACAGGCGAGGCGCGTTTGCGTGCATCGGGGTTCACGTCAGTTCCAGCAAGCACCAATAGCTGTATCTCAGAAATGACAGGCAGTGGGGGTGGACTGGCGCAGGCAACCAGCCCCAACACTCCCACCGCCAAAACGAACCGGGTTAAACCTCGCCGATCCGCAACTTCGCACTGGGGCACCGACAAAGAGCGCAATGCGGCCCTTAGATTGGCATAAAACATAAGGGCTCCTTCGACGGCATTTGGCAATCCAACTTCCACATAAGGCTATCATATTCGCACAAAAAGTGACACTTTTATCCGTATTTGAATTTCCGGCCCAGCCATTCGTTTTGTTGGGTAAGCTCTAGCAGCCTGCTGGACTTAGGGAACGTCGGCTGCAAATCGACCACAGTGGCCATTTTTCAACATCTTTTTGACCCATAGCGGGGCTATGGGCCTGCAAATCTGGCAAAAACTGTCCTCGCTAGGGCCGATTTTCCCTGATCGACGCTCTAAGTCCGAAGGCTGCTGGAGATAAGCAAGACAAGAGGTCTATTCAATGAGGCACCATGTTAAGTACCGAATCCGTCGAATCCCTGTTGAGCCCCATCAGTGAGGCGCTCCCCAGTGGCGATGATCTTGAGTACGATGCTGCGTTCACCGCGCTTGAGGCTGCTGCGCGGCCCAAGGAAGAGCAGCAGTTTGGCGACACTGTCATCCCCTTCGTCGAGCCTGAATGGCGCACTTTGATAGGCAGCGCCACAGAGTTGCTAAAGCGCTCAAAGGACATTCGCGTCGCGGTACTCACTCTGCGCGCGGCCACGCGTACCCAGGGTATTGGTGGCTTTTCTTTGGGGCTCACTCTTTTGATTGAGCTGCTGGAGCGGTTTTGGGACACGATCCACCCCCAGCTCGATGCCGATGATGACAACGACCCCACCATGCGCATGAATGCACTGGCCCCCTTGGCCGATTCCGGCATGCTGCTGCGCGACCTGTACGATTGCGCACTGGGCACCTCCCGCACCATAGGCGCCATTCGGGTGCGCGACATTGCCATCGCCCAGAACAAACTCGCCGCCTTGGGCAGCGACCCCGGTTACTCCCTGGCGCAGGTAGAGGGTGCGCTACTGGACATTTATAGCGCTCAACCCGAGATGCTGGAGACAGCTATTGGCACGGCAGTGCTGGCGCAAAAACTCGAAGCCTTGATAGAAGTCAAGACCGGCAGAGCTGACCAGATAGACCTCAAGCCGCTGCGCACAATAACCCACCTGCTGCGTCAAGCGTGTAAGGCGACAACAGGTGCAGCCAGCCCAGAGGCCGAAGTCGCTAACGAACAGGATTCTGATGGCGGTGCTGCTGGCACTGTGCGCTCGGGTGGTGGCCTCAATCGCGGCGAGATCAACACCCGCCATGACGCTTTGCTAATGCTAGATAAAGTCATTCACTTTCTGGAAAAAACAGAGCCAGGCAATCCCGCGCCCCTGCTGATCAAGCGCGCCAAACGCTTGGTAGGCGTCAGCTTTATCGATATCATGAACGATCTTGCTCCCGACGCGCTCAGCAGCATCCAGAACATCACCGGCAAACCGCCATAAACCTGTCCTCTTTCAACCCTGTTATTTCTGACTCATATCGCAGTTTCGCATCGTCAACCAACCAAGGAAATCACCATGGCCACCAGCAGTCAAAAGTTCGTCGCCCGCAACCGGGCACCACGCGTCCAAATTGAGTATGACGTAGAGCTCTACGGGTCCCAAAAGAAGGTGCAACTGCCCTTCATCATGGGCGTGTTGGCCGATCTGTCTGGCAACCCTTCGGACCCGCTGGCACCCTTGGCTGACCGCAAGTTTTTGGAAATTGATACCGATAATTTTGATAGTCGCATGAAGGCCATGAAACCCCGCGCAGCCTTCTCGGTGCCCAACGCCCTGACGGGCGAGGGCGATATGAAGGTAGACATCAGTTTTGAAAGCATGGACGACTTTTCGCCCGCCAACGTCGCCCGAAAAGTGGACTCCCTCAAAAAACTGCTCGAAGCCCGTACCCAGTTGTCCAACCTGGTGACCTACATGGACGGCAAGAACGGTGCAGAAGAGCTACTGGCCAAAGTCATGGAAGACCCCGCACTGCTGCAAACATTGGCCAGCAGCAAAAAAGCTGAAGACGCCACGCCACCCGCCGCCTGAAATCCCCCCCCGCACCGTAGAAAAAAGAGGACTACCACCATGGCTGAAAAACTGGCCCAAGACACCGCCATCCCAGGCGTTACCTTTGAGGGCGGAGACTTTGCGTCTCTACTGCAAAAAGAGTTCAAACCAAGCAGTAACGAGGCCAAGAGTGCCGTCGAAGCTGCTGTGCAAACCCTGGCGCAGCAGGCGCTGAGCCAAACTCAGCTCATTGGCAAAGATGTCACAAAGTCCATCAATGCCATGATTGCAGCGATTGATGAAAAGCTGACTGCGCAAATCAACCTGATCTTGCACAACGCAGACTTTCAAAAACTCGAGGGTGCTTGGCGCGGCCTGCACTACATGGTAAATAATACTGAGTCTGACGAGCACCTGAAAATCCGGGTGATGAACATCTCCAAGCAAGAGCTGGGAAAAACCCTTAAACGCTTTAAAGGCGCTGCCTGGGATCAAAGCCCGCTGTTCAAAAAAGTGTATGAAGAAGAGTACGGCCAGTTTGGCGGTGAACCTTTTGGTGCCATCGTGGGCGACTACCACTTTGACCAAAGTCCACCTGATGTAGAGCTGCTGGGAGAAATGGCCAAAATTGCGGCCTCTGCGCACGCTCCCTTCATCACCGGTGCAGGCCCATCCCTCATGCAAATGGAATCATGGCAAGAGCTGGCCAACCCGCGCGATTTGACCAAAATCTTCTCCACGCCCGAGTACGCTGGCTGGCGCAGCCTGCGCGAGTCAGATGACTCCAAGTACCTTGGCATGTGCATGCCGCGCTTTTTGGCCCGCACACCCTATGGTGCCAAGACCAACCCGGTGGAAGAGTTTGACTTTGAAGAAGACACCGCCGGTGCCGACCACAGCAAGTACGCCTGGGCCAATGCCGCCTACGCCATGGCCACCAACATCAATCGTTCGTACAAACAATACGGCTGGGGCTCACGCATTCGCGGCATTGAATCTGGCGGCGCTGTAGAAAACCTGCCGCTGCATACCTTCCCAACCGACGACGGCGGCGTAGACCAAAAATGCCCTACTGAGATCGCCATCAGCGACCGTCGAGAGGCCGAGCTGTCCAAGGCGGGTTTGCTGTCGCTCATCCATCGCAAAAACTCTGACTTTGCGGCCTTCATCGGCTCGCAGTCATTGAACAAGCCTACTGAGTATGACGACCCCGATGCCACCGCGAATGCCAACCTGGCGGCGCGCCTGCCCTACCTGTTTGCCTGCAACCGTTTTGCGCACTACCTCAAATGCATCGTGCGCGACAAAGTCGGCAGTTTCAAAGAGAAGGACGAAATGCAGCGCTGGTTGAACGCCTGGATCTTGAACTATGTCGATGGCGACCCGGTCAACTCTTCAGAAGAGACCAAGGCCAGACGTCCACTTGCGGCAGCAGAGGTGGTGGTGGAAGAAATCGAAGGCAACCCGGGCTACTACAGCAGCAAGTTCTTTTTGCGTCCACACTACCAGCTTGAAGGGCTCACCGTGTCACTGCGCCTGGTCTCCAAATTGCCCTCGGCCAAGGGCGGCAAATAAATTATTGCAAGTCTTTTAATCTGGCACTGCGCACTCGTTATCTACATAGCTGTCAAGTTTCCAGCGTTAGCTAGGGCAACCGGCAGCCGTGTTTTTAAACCTATCATTTAAAGGTGAACATCATGGCAGCAGACATGTTTTTTAAAATTGACGAGCTTAAAGGCGATTCTGAAGATGCTAAGCACAAGGAAGAGATAGAAGTTTTGGCGTTTAGCTGGGGCGCTTCCCAATCCGGAACTATGCACAGTGGCACCGGGGGTGGTGCCGGCAAAGTGAACGTGCATGACTTGTCGTTCACCAAGAACATCGACCCGACGTCCGCTTTGTTGTTCCAGAATTGTTGTAACGGAACTCACTTTAAGAAAGCCACTCTGACCGTTCGAAAGGCGGGAGGAAAGGAACCGGTGGATTATCTGAAGATAACTTTCGAAGAGATTATTGTTAGCAGCATCAGCACCGGTGGTAGCGGTGGTCCGGATCGCCTAACTGAAAATGTTACTTTGAACTTTGCCAAGTTTCATATTGAGTACAAGCCGCAAAAAGCGGACGGAACTGCAGGTGCCGTTAAGGAAGCCAAATGGAACATCCCTAAGAACGCCGAGACTTGACCTGTTGCTGCCAGGAAGGAGTGCGGCATCAATGCATGCCCCACTCACTTTTTTTGCAACCACATACCCGCCTTTTTTCGCGCGCAACCCAGTACTTTGGCGCTCGCCAGTTTGGGCCGTATGCAGTCGAACACGTTTGCGCAATCAAAGAGGGTCGCTCTTTTTGCTCCCTTTCAACCTTCTGTTTTTCTATTCACAATACGGTCAGCGTGCCGTCCCGCTGTCCAGAAGCGCCGCCCAAAAATAAGGATGAGGTTTCTTGCGAATGAGCACCTCCTGTGCCTCTGACAGTGACTCGGCGACTGGCGTCCCTTTTTTCATTCCTGCATACATCAGCTTTGACAGCTCTTCGGTGGCATCGTCGTCCACTTCCCACAGGGAGCCGACCATGTTTTATGCGCCCGCCTACAGAAAGCCACGGATGAGCGCCGCCATGCCGTCGGCACTGCTGATGCTGCCCAAACCGGTCACGCAAGCTGACAGCATCACCAGGTTGGCGCTCAAGCGCAGGCCGTAGATTTCGCTCGCTCTAGCCAATCATGAGCCACTCCGCTGAATTGGCCGACTCATTCGACACTATTTTGCCGGATCCTGAAAGTGCATTAAATTGCACTTAACTCAAAATCCAGGGGTTCTGCTTCACAATCAGAATGAATTGCACTTTGAGAATCAGCTACTGCTAGAAAACAGATCGAGGAAACAGAGCATGACGATCCCATTGACGTTGCCAGACAGATTTAACTTTGCAGTACATGTACTCGAAGTCAACGCACACCGGGCCGACAAAACGGCCTACATTGACGACTTGGGCCGCCTGAGCTACGGCGAACTCGGGCAGCGTGTGCGTCGTTTCGCCGCAGCCCTTGCCGCTTTCGGTTTGCGCCGGGAAGAGCGTGTGCTGCTGCTCATGTTGGACACGCAGGACTGGCCTGTCGCATTTCTGGGTTGCCTGTATGCGGGCGTCGTTCCGGTTGCGGTCAACACCTTGCTGACAGCACAGGACTATGCTTTCATGCTTACCGACAGCCGCGCCCAGGCGGCGCTGGTGTCCGGGTCACTGCTGCCGGTTCTTCGCGACGCCATGTCGCTAGCAGCAGGTCGGCACGAAGTGCGCGCTACCGTGGTCAGCCGACCGGCCGAGCCCTTAAACGAGTCAGAGCAGGACATGGCGACGGTTTTATGCGCACACGCCACTGATGTGGCACCGGCCTCAACCGCAGCCGAAGAGATTGCATTCTGGCTTTATTCATCTGGCTCGACTGGCAAGCCAAAAGGCACAGTGCATGTGCACGCAAGCCCCTGGTGGACAGCGGAACTGTATGGCAAGCGCGTGCTGGCGCTAAGGGAAGATGATGTGCTGTTCTCCGCCGCCAAATTGTTTTTTGCCTATGGTCTTGGCAACGCATTGACGTTTCCCCTGCTGGTGGGTGCAACGGTTGTGCTGTTGCCTGGGCGGGCCACGCCGTCAGAGGTTTTTCGCCTTTGGAGCAGCGCTGGCATCACCGTATTTTTCGGTGCGCCCACCGGCTACGCCGGCATGCTGGCAGCGCCTGATTTGCCTGGGCGTGACCAGGTCAAACTGCGTCTTTGTTCGTCGGCAGGTGAAGCGCTCCCAAGCGAGATTGGCGAACGCTTTACAAAACACTTTGGTTGCGAAATCATAGATGGCATTGGGTCCACGGAGATGCTGCACATCTTTCTCTCCAACTTGCCCGGCGATGTGGATTACGGCACGACTGGACGCGCCGTCCCTGGCTATTCGGTTCGGCTGCTGGGTGAAAATGAGCATGAAGTGCCTCAAGGCGAAATTGGCGATCTCTACATCAAAGGCCCAACGGCCGCCTTGATGTACTGGGGTCAACGCGAAAAAACGCGCGCCACATTTCAAGGCGAATGGACCAAGAGTGGTGACAAATATTTGCAGGACTCGAATGGGCGCTATGTTTACGCGGGCCGCAGTGACGACATGCTCAAGGTCAGCGGCATTTACGTGTCGCCTTTTGAAGTGGAAGCCACGCTGATGCAACACCCCGACGTGCTGGAGTCCGCCGTCATCGGTCGGGAAGATGCCGATGGCTTGATAAAAACCAAGGCCTTTGTCGTGTTGAAAGATGGCAAGAGCGTCTCGGCGGATGAACTCAAGGCCTTTGTCAAAGAAAAACTCGCTGCCTACAAATACCCCCGGTTCATCGAGTTTGTCAGCGAACTGCCCAAGACCGCCACAGGCAAAATTCAGCGATTCCGGCTGCGGGAACGCGATAAAACCTAATCTCCATTGGCGCAGTGGCCATCTACTGCCTCTACATCATCAGGAATCATGAAAATGACACAGCAATCAAGCACGGACGAGACTTTGAGAACCGGGGCATCCACACAGCCCTTGCGTCAATGGCAGCACCCCGGCAGCAGCCGCATCCCCTACTGGGCCTACACCGATGACGCCGTGTACCAGCGTGAGCTGGAGCGTCTGTTTTACCAGGCCCACTGGTGCTATGTCGGTCTCGAGGCCGAGATTCCCAACCTTGGTGACTTCAAGCGCACCAAGGTCGGTGAGCGGTCCGTCATGCTGATCCGCGACAAAGACGGCGGCATTAACGTGGTGGAAAACCGCTGCGCCCACCGCGGCGTGGCTTTTTGCCGCGAGCGCCAGGGCAACCGCACCGAACTCGTGTGCCCGTACCACCAGTGGAACTACAACCTCAAAGGCGATTTGCAGGGGGTGCCGTTTCGGCGCGGGTTGAAACAGGATGGCCGCACGCTGGGCGGCATGCCCGCCGACTTTGACCTAAAAGCGAATGGCCTGACCAAGCTCAAGGTCGCGGCCCGAGGTGGCGCGGTTTTCGCAAGTTTTGACCACAATGTGGTTCCCCTGGAGGAGTATCTTGGCCCCACCATCTGCCGCTACTTCGACCGCGTGTTCGATGGCCGCAAACTGACCCTGTTGGGTTACAACCGCCAGCGCATTCCGGGCAACTGGAAGCTGATGCAGGAGAACATCAAAGACCCCTACCACCCCGGTCTGTTGCACGCCTGGTTCGTCACGTTTGGCCTGTGGCGCTCCGATAACAAGGCGCAATTGCTGATGGACGTGCATCACCGCCACGCCGCAATGATCTCGACCCGGGGCAATGCGGGACAAGCAGGTGCGGCGACCAGCGGTGTGACCAGTTTCAAAGAGACAATGAAGCTGCAGGACGAGCGTTTTCTGGACGTGGTGCATGAGCCTTGGTGGGGCGAACCCACGGCGGTCATGACCACCATCTTTCCCAGCCTGATCATTCAGCAGCAGGTGAATTCTCTCTCAACGCGTCACATCCAGCCAAACGGCCCTGGCAGTTTTGATTTTGTCTGGACGCATTTTGGCTTTGAAGATGACACACCCGAGATGCAGCGCCGCCGTTTGCGCCAGTCCAATTTGTTTGGCCCGGCGGGTTTTGTCTCGGCCGATGATGGCGAGGTCATTGAATTCAGCCAGGACAGCTTTGCCGCACACCAAGGTGCCAGCACCCTGGTTGAACTGGGCGGACGCGGCACCGAAGACACTGATCACATGGTGACAGAGACGCTGATTCGTGGCATGTACGCCTACTGGCGGGAAGTGATGGATCTATGAACGCCCCCTCAAGCAGGTCTTTGCCGGCAGACGATTACATCAGCCTGCTGCTGTTTTACCAGCATTACGCTGAAACGCTGGATTCAGGCAATTGGGATGATTGGCCCGGCTTCTTCACCGAAGAATGCGTCTACAAAGTGCAGCCGCGCGAAAATTTTGACCGGGATTTGCCGTTGGCAACGCTGTCTTTTGAAAGTCAGGGCATGCTCAAAGACCGCGTGTATTGCATCCGCGAAACCTTGTACTACGAGCCCTATTACCAGCGCCACATCGTCGGTGCCCCCGTGGTGACAGGCCAGCAAGACGGCATCATCAGTGCCCATGCCAGCTACGCTGTGATTCGTACCAAGCCCGATGAGATCAGCCATGTCTACAACGTGGGGCGCTACATCGACACTCTGGTACGTGCGCCTGAATCAGCGCATGGCTGGCTGCTGAAAAGCCGCAACTGCGTGTTTGACAGCGACCTGATTCTCAATTCGATGATCTATCCGATATAGCCCGTTTAGCAGGCGCTGTGCGGTAAGTGGTCGATTTGTTTCCGTTGTCAAAAGTGACGCTGGGAGAACGGGCACTGGCGTAGAGGTAGCCTGGTACGCCCTTGATTCCGTTGGGTTTTTCCGTCCACTTTTTCAGGCGTATTGTGTCTGCCCCAATCACCGGAGACACACGCTGCGGGGCTGGCACACAAGCTACCGGTTCTGTCGCGACGTTTCTCCTCGCTTGTGTGGCTCGCACTCAGTGGAACTGCTCTTCTTCAGTAGACCCTGTCAGCGCCGTCACGCTGGATTTTCCACCCTGAATCGTCGTGGTGACTTCGTCAAAGTAGCCGGTGCCGACTTCCTGCTGGTGCGACACGAAGGTGTAGCCACGGTCGCGCGCTGCGAATTCTGGCTCTTGCACTTTTTCAACATAAGCCGTCATGCCGCGCTTGACGTAGTCTTGCGCCAGATCGAACATGTTGTACCACATGGAATGGATGCCGGCCAACGTGATGAACTGGTACTTGTAGCCCATGGCGCCCAGTTCCTTCTGGAACTTGGCGATGGTTGCGTCGTCCAGGTTTTTCTTCCAGTTGAACGATGGCGAGCAGTTGTAGGCCAGCATTTTGCCGGGGTGAACTTTGTGCACGGCATCGGCAAACTTCTTGGCAAAGGCCAGGTCGGGCGTGCCGGTTTCGCACCACACCAGATCGGCGTAATGGGCATAGGCAATGGCGCGGGAAATAGCCTGCGCCATGCCTTTGTTGGTCTTGTAAAAGCCTTCAGCGGTGCGCTCCCCGGTCAGGAAGGGCTTGTCGTTGTCGTCGTAGTCGCTGGTCAGCAGGTCGGCTGCTTCGGCGTCGGTGCGGGCAATCACCAAAGTGGGCACGCCCATGACGTCAGCGGCCATGCGCGCTGCTATCAGTTTTTGATTGGCTTCAACCGTGGGCACCAGCACCTTGCCGCCCATGTGGCCGCATTTTTTGACTGACGCCAATTGATCTTCAAAATGCACGCCAGCGGCGCCAGCCTTGATCATGGCCTTCATCAACTCAAAGCCATTGAGCACGCCACCAAAACCGGCTTCAGCATCGGCCACGATGGGCGCGAAGTTGTCGATGTAGCCTTTGTCACCCGCGTCAATGCCTTTGGAATGTTGGATCTCGTCGGCACGGCGGAAGGTGTTGTTGATGCGTTCCACAACCGTTGGCACCGAATCCACCGGGTACAGCGACTGGTCCGGGTACATGGCGGCATAAGAGTTGTTGTCGGCCGCCACTTGCCAGC
Organism: Rhodoferax sp.; assembly: GCA_031392805.1. GTDB lineage: Bacteria > Pseudomonadota > Gammaproteobacteria > Burkholderiales > Burkholderiaceae_C > JANYCG01. The sequence goes on from JANMVO010000096.1 coordinate 11,701, forward strand.
CTGACAGGTAGATCGCTTTCACGCCTGCCTTGACCTGCTGCATGGCCTGGCCACCGGTCAACGCGCCGAGGCAATTGACGTAATCTTCGGTGTGCAGCAGATCCCACAGCTTTTCAGCACCCCGGCGGGCCAGCGTGTGCTCAATCGGGAAGGAACCGCGCAGGCGCACGATGTCTGCCGCGCTGTAACCGCGCTTGATGCCCTTCCAGCGCGGGTTGCTGGCCCAGTCTTTCTCCAGCGCTTCAATTTGCTGGGCGCGGCTTAGTTGTTCGGTAAGGCTTTGGGGCATGGAAACACTCCTTGGGTTGGTTGACTAAGTTGACGAATTTGACGAAGGGTCAGCACTGTTGAACCTTTAACGCATGAGCAAAACATGTGCCGATGGAAGAATTTTAAGTCTTATATAAGACTATGTAAATCTCTTATGTCTTATATAAGATAGTTATTTTATCTAATAAATTCAATGACTTAAAAATATTTATCCACATAATGAAATGAAACTTCTCATGTCGATAAATAGTCACGCGATGCAGCTCGCCTATTTTTCATAATACAAAATTCTTCGATGCACCATGAAATTCGCTCTGACCCCAACCCTCTCGCTGAAGCAGAAAATGAAGAGGCAAGGGAGTTAAGACCCTATCAAGTCGAATCACGCTGCCTTTGCTGACGCGCCACATAAACGCCATAGGCCAGGATGCCTGCGGTGACTGTAGCCATCAAAATGGTAGCCGCAGCATAAATTGACGGATTGACGCCGCGCCGGGCGTAGCTGAAGATGACTTGCGGCAAGGTGGTCACGCCCGGGCCTGACAAAAACTCGGAAATCACCACATCGTCAAATGACAGCGTGAAGGTCAGCAACCAGGCGGCGACCATCGCCTGCGACATAGTGGGCAAGGTCACCAGCAAAAATACCTGCATGGGGCGGCAACCGAGGTCCATCGCGGCTTCTTCAATCGACCGATCCATCTCTTGCAGGCGGGACTGGATGACCACCGTGGCATAGGCCAGGCCCAGCAAGGTATGACCCAGCACAATCGTCAACAGGCCCCGTTCTGGCCAACCCAATGCGCGCTGCACCGCCACCATCAGCAGCAGCAGCGACAGGCCAATGATGACTTCGGGCATCACCAGCGGCGCGCTGACCATGCCCGCAAACAGGCTGCGACCCCTGAAGCGGACATAACGCACCAGCACAAACGCGGCAAATGCACCCAAAAAGACCGACAGCGTGGCTGTGAACAAGGCCACTTTCAAGGACAGGAAGAAGCCATCGACCAGCCGCGAATCGGCCAGCAGCGCCGCGTACCAGCGCAATGAAAACCCGGTGAATACGCCATCCTGGCGCGTGCTGTTGAATGAGAAAAGTATCAGGAAAAACAATGGCGCATAGAGAAAAAGGAACACCGCACCCAGCCAGAGGCGCCCAAAATGACGTTCAAGAAACCGTGTGGCGGCTTTCATGCTAGTGAGCGGCAGAAGCCAACCTGCCGGTCATTGCGATTGCCGCGTCGCCTGCGGCTCCCCGCAATGCCGGGCACGTGGTTATCTGGCAATTTCCACATCTCTTGTTGCTCCCGTCAAAAGTCCCGCGAGCCACTGCGCGCAGCACCGTAGTGCTGGTACAGGCCCAACGGCAGCAGAATCAGCGCCACCATCACCACCGCCAGCGCAGCCGCGCGAGGCCAGTTGTTGCTGCTGAACATTTCGTCCCACACCACACGGCCGATCAGGACGTTCTCGGCACCGCCCAGCAGCGAGGGGATCACAAATTCGCCCACGGCCGGAATGAACACCAGCATGCAGCCGGAGATGATGCCCGGGCGGCTTAGCGGCACCGTGATCAGCCAGAACGCCTTCCACGGGCTGGCACCCAAGTCGTGCGCCGCTTCCAGCAAACGCAGATCCATTTTGACCAGCGTGGCATACAGCGGAAGAATCATGAAAGGGCAGTACACATAGGTCATGCCGATCAGCATCGACAAATCGGTGTACAGCAGTTGCACGGGCTGGTGCGTCAACCCGGTCCACATCAAAAACTGGTTGATCACGCCCTGGTCTGCCAGAATTCCCTTCCAGGCGTAAACACGCAGCAGAAACGATGTCCAGAATGGCAGCATCACCATCAGCAGCAGCGCGGGCCGAATGGCCGGTTTCGCGCGGGCGAGAAAATACGCAAATGGATAGCCAAGCAAGAGGCACGACAGCGTTGTCAAAAACGCGTACCGGAGCGAAGACAGATACGCATCCATGTAAATGGTGTCGCCGAAAACCGCCGAAGCACCTGCCGCAGAGTCGCGGAAGATGGACGCGTAGTTGTCGACCTTGAAAACAAGGCGCCAGGCGCCAGACGCTGAATCAATCAATGGCGCGAAGGGATCCAGCCCGCCCGCCATATCCGTCACGCTGATACGCAGCAAAATCAGAAACGGCAACAGGAAGAACACCAGCAGCCAGATGAATGGCAGCGCGATGACC
>JANMVO010000120.1:0-1780 GCA_031392805.1 Rhodoferax sp.
CGGTGGCGGCGGCGGCGGCGGCCACCATGGCCGGCGGCGCACTGTTTGAGCGGACCGTGATCCGCGTCGTCAAGAACAGCGACCCGCTCATGATCCTGCTGGCCTGTTATGGCGTGATCCTGATCGTCGATGACCTAGTCAAGTTGATCTGGGGACCCTCGGCGGTGTCCATCGGCATGCCCGAGTCGATGCGCTTGCCGCCGCTGCAGTTTGGCGGCGGCGTGATACCGGTTTATTACCTGGTCCTGATGGCGATCTCAGCCATCGTCGGCCTGCTTAGCTGGTACCTGATCAACCGCACCCGTTTCGGCCGCGCGGTGCAGGCGGTGTCGGAGCTGCCCTCCATGGCGGCGGCGCTGGGATTGAACAGCCGGTTTTATTCCCTGGCCGTGATTGCCCTCGGTTGTGGCCTTGCCGGCCTGGCCGGGGCGCTGGCCGCGCCGATGCGGGCGGTCGTGCCGGGTGGCGGTTTTTCAATCCTGATCGAGTCCTTCGTCGTCACCGTGATTGGCGGCATGGGCTCCATCGTCGGCGCCCTGCTGGCCGCCTTGGTGCTGGGAATGACCCGCTCCTACGGCTCGATTGGTTTTCCGATGTTCACCGAAGGCATGACCTTTCTCGCCATGCTGGTGGTGCTCATCATCAAGCCCACGGGACTTTTTTCCGTCACCGAGAAACGCTAGGAAGCTGCCATTAAAACCATTTCCACGCATTTGCTGACGTCGCTGTTGGTACCCCTTCTCATCCTGGCACTGCCGCTGTTGACGGGACGCGCCGCTGTTCTTGATTTTGCGGCCTATGTGCTGGTGTATGGCCTGCTGGCCATGTCGCTGAACCTGCTCATCGGCTCGACCGGCCTGGTGTCCTTCGGACACGCCATGTTTTTTGCGCTCGGCGCCTATGGCTTTTCCATTTGCATTGGCAAAGGCTGGGGCGTGCCCCTGTCGCTGTTGACGGCGACCGCGGTGGCCATGCTGGCGTCGGTCCTGGTGGGGGCCTTCTGCGTGCGCCTGCAGCACACCTATTTCTCATTCATCACGCTGGCGTTTGCCATGGTGTTTGCGAACACCGTGGACATCGCCGCCAGCATCAGCGGCGGCGATTCAGGCCTCACCATCAATGCCAGCCGGCTGCTGCTGGGCGGCGTCAGTGTCGGTGCCGGAACGCCCCGCTACTGGTTTATCGCCGGGCTCTTCACGCTCTCGGCCCTGTTGCTGCTGGTGATCGTGAAAAGTTCTTTCGGCACCACGCTGCGGCTGGTGCGCGACAACGCCGAACGCGCCGCCTGCCTTGGCGTGAACGTGTACCTGACGCGGCTGCTGGCGTTCACACTGGCAGGCACTTTCGCGGGTGTTTCAGGCGTGCTGGCGACTTTTCTGGTGGCGGGCAGCTACCCCAGCATGGCCGCATGGACCACCTCGGGCGACGCCATTTTTGTGATTCTGCTGGGCGGGGTGAACTTGTTCTGGGGCCCCTTGCTTGGCAGCGCAATCCTGCGTGGCCTGATCGACTTCACCACCGTATCGACCGGCCACACCGGGCTGGTGCTGGGCACCTTGCTGCTGGTCATCGTGCTCGGTCTGCGCCAGAGTCCCATGGACTACATCCTCGCCCGGTTGCGCCTGCGCCGGCAGCGCCCCGCCGCCACCGGGCCGCAGCCGATGCCGCCTGCAGGCGACCCGGCACTTGCCACCAAGGCGCGCCATGCTTGAAGTGCGAAACCTCTCCAAGAGCTTTGGCGGCCACCGCGTCACGGACAACCTGTCGCTGCACTTTGCCG